>JAICWH010000020.1 GCA_025934895.1 Nocardioidaceae bacterium
ATCCGGATCGAGCCGCCGCCGTCGGAACCCTGGGCGAGCGGCACCAGGCCCGCGGCGACCGCCGCGGCCGCGCCCCCGCTGGACCCGCCGGCCATCCGCTCGAGGTCCCACGGGGTGCGGGCCGGCGGGGCGTTGTCCGGCTCGGTGTAGCAGGGCGAGCCGAACTCCGGCGTGGTGGTCTTGCCCAGGCTGAGCAGCCCGGCCGCCTCCATCCGCAGGACCACCTCGTCGGAGACCTCCGGGACGTTGCCGGCCATCGAGGCGGAGCCGAACTCCGTGACCACCCCGGCTGTCGCGTTGAGGTCCTTGACGGCGGTCGGAACGCCGTACAGCGGCGAGGACGCGTCGCCGACGCCTGCCTCGGCCAGCAGCGCCTGGCGACGGGCCAGGTCCCCGGTCACCGTCACGAAGGCACCGACCACGTCCGAGAGCCGTTCGATGCGGGCCAGGTAGTGCTCCACGAGCTCGAGTGGGGAGACGTCTCCGGACCGGACGGCACGCCCCTGCTCGAGGGCCGTCAGGTCGTGCAGCTCGGCCACCTGCCGGCGCTCAGACGGTCGATGGGAGCTTGGTGAGCGCCTTCGCCACGGCCGCCTGCAGCTCCTCGTCGTCCCAGGAGGTGTCCTCGACGGAGCCGGAGAGGTAGGCGGCGTAGGCCGGGAGGTCGAGGTGACCGTGTCCGCAGAGGGCTGTCAGGATCACCTTCTCCTCTCCACTCTCCTTGCAGGCAAGGGCTTCCTCCACCGCCGCGGCCAGGGCGTGGGTCGGCTCGGGCGCCGGGACGATGCCCTCGGCCCGGGCGAACAGCACCCCGGCCGCGAAGCACTCGGTCTGTGCCTTGGCGACGGCCTCGATCTCCCCGGTCTCGTAGAGGTGGCTGATCAGCGGGCTCATCCCGTGGTAGCGCAGTCCCCCGGAGTGGATCGGGTCCGGCACGAAGTCGTGACCCAGCGTGTGCATCTTCATCAACGGAGTCATCCCGGCGGTGTCGCCGAAGTCGTAGGCGTAGGTGCCCCTGGTCAGGCTCGGGCAGGCCGACGGCTCCACAGCACGCATGGTCGGCGACATCCTGCCGGCCCATCTCTCGCGCAGGAACGGGAACATCAGCCCGCCGAAGTTGGAGCCGCCACCGGTGCAGCCGACCAGCAGGTCGGGCGTCTCGCCCACCTTGGCGAGCTGCAGCAGCGCCTCCTCGCCGATCACGGTCTGGTGCATCAGCACATGGTTCAGCACGCTGCCGAGCGCATAGTTGGTGCTGGGGTCCTGCGCCGCCACCTCGACGGCCTCGCTGATCGCGATGCCGAGCGACCCGGTCGAGTCGGGGTGCTCGGCGAGGATCGCCCGGCCGGCCGCGGTGAGGTCCGAGGGGCTCGGGTGCACGGTCCCGCCGAAGGTCTCGATCATCATCTTGCGGTAGGGCTTCTGGTCGTACGACGCCCGCACCTGCCACACCTCGCACGCGATGTCGAACTGCGCACACGCGAAGGCGAGTGCCGTGCCCCACTGGCCGGCGCCGGTCTCGGTGGTCAGCCTGGTGACACCGGCCCTGGCGTTGTAGTAGGCCTGCGGCACCGCCGTGTTCGGCTTGTGCGACCCGGCCGGTGAGACGCCCTCGTACTTGTAGTAGATCCGCGCCGGGGTGCCGAGCGCCTTCTCCAGCCGGTGTGCGCGGAACAGCGGGCTGGGCCGCCACAGCCGGTAGACGTCGAGCACCTCCTCCGGGATGTCGACGTACTGCTCGGTTGCGACCTCCTGCGCTATCAGGTCCACGGGGAACAGTGGCGCGAGGTCCTCCGGCCCGATCGGCTCACCGGTCCCGGGGTGCAGCACCGGAGGCGGCGGGGTCGGCAGGTCGTGGAGCAGGTTGTACCACCGGGTCGGCATCTCGCCCTCGTCGAGGAGGATCTTGTGCTGGTTGACCTCGGTCATGGCCCACGCCTCCTGGTCTGCTGCGCCATCGGTGCGGTCCGAGAGTAGACCCCTCGGGCGTGCGGCGACGCGCCGAGGCGGGCGGTCGGCGGCCTCACCGCGCGGGCTGCTCCCCCTGCCGGCGCAGACCGTAGGTGACGGCGTCCACGAGGGCTCCCCAGGACGCCTCGATCACGTTGTGTCCCACCCCGACCGTCACCCAGGTGCTCTTGCCGTCGGTGGTCTCGATCAGGACCCGGGTGACGGCGTCGGTGCCGTGGCCCTGGTCCAGGATGCGCACCTTGTAGTCGATGAGCTCGAACCTCGCGACCTCGGGGTAGGCCTGGCCGATCGCCTCGCGCAGCGACTGGTCGAGCGCGTTGACCGGACCGTTGCCCTCGCCGGTGGTGACGATCCGCGCGCCACCCGCCAGCAGCTTGATGGTCGCCTCGGACACGGCCTCCGCACCGGGGCTCGAGTCGGTGATCACCCGCCAGGACTCGACCTCGAAGTACGACGGGCGGGCGCCCTCCACCTCCTCGACGAGGAGCAGCTCGAACGACGCGTCGGCGGCCTCGAACGTGTACCCGCTCGACTCCAGGTCCTTGACCCGGTTGGTGATCCGGGTGATCAGCTCCTTGCCGTCGGGACGGGAGGCGAGGTCGAACCCGAGCTCCGCGCCCTTGAGCTCGATGCTCGCGCGGCCGGCCATGTCGGAGACCAGCAGTCGCATGTCGTTGCCCACCAGCAGGGGCTCCATGTGCTGGTAGAGGTTCGGGTCCACCTTGATGGCACTGGCATGCAGCCCGGCCTTGTGCGCGAACGCGCTCGTCCCGACGTAGGGCTGCCGCGACGCGGGCGGGACGTTCGTGACCTCGGCGACCGCGTGCGCGATACGGGTGGCCTCTCGCAGCCGGCCCTCGGGCAGGACCGGGCGCCCGAGCTTGAGCTCGAGGTTCGCGATGACCGAGACGAGGTCCGCGTTGCCGGTCCGCTCGCCGTAGCCGTTCAGCGTGCCCTGCACGTGGGTAGCGCCCGCCTCCACCGCAGCGAGGGAGTTCGCGACCGCGCAGCCGGTGTCGTTGTGGCAGTGGATGCCGACCCGGGCACCGGTCGACGAGAGGACGTCGGCCACCACGTCGCCGACCCAGGGCGGCAGCATCCCCCCGTTGGTGTCACAGAGCGCGAGGACCTCGGCCCCGGCGTCGGACGCCGTGCGCAGCACCTCGAGCGCGTAGTCGCGGTTGTCGCGGTAGCCGTCGAAGAAGTGCTCCGCGTCGAGGAACACCCGCTGACCCTCGGCGCGCAGGTGGGTGACGGTGTCGCGGACCATCTCCAGGTTCTCGTCCAGGGTGGTCCGCAGCGCCAGCTCGACGTGCCGGTCGTGCGACTTCGCCACCAGCGTGACGACCGCAGCCCCGCTGTCGCGCAGGGCGGCGACCTGCGGGTCGTCGGCGGCGGCCACCCCGGGGCGCCGGGTTGCGCCGAACGCGGCGAGCGTCGCGCTGCCCAGCTCGAGCTCCGTGCAGGCCCTGCGGAAGAACTCGGTGTCCTTGGGGTTCGCGCCCGGCCAGCCGCCCTCGATGAAGCCGACTCCGAGACCGTCGAGCTGCCGCGCGATGGAGAGCTTGTCCGCGACGGACAGGTTCAGGCCCTCCTGCTGCGCACCGTCGCGCAGCGTGGTGTCGTAGACCTGGAACGCAGGGTCCGTGCTCGGCGTCGTCGGCGGGGTCAAGCTCATCGTGGAGGTCCTCTTCCGGGTGCGGGACGGGCGCTGGGCCAACAAAAAGACCCCCCGTCGGATACGAGAGGTCGGCGCGCCGGGCGTAGCCCTGGCGCGCTAGGTGATGATGATGCGGTGATGCGGCACGGTCCGAGTCTGCCACCGATGCGCACCCGGAGGAAGCCGGGTCCGGACCGCGGTCCTCCGACCGCGGAGCGTGCCGGCTCAGAACCAGCGCAGGAACCGGCCGAGGACGGTGCCGGTCCGCCACGGAGCCCCGACCGCCGGGTCCCAGACGGCACCACCCTGAGCCAGTGCGTAGGCGAACCCGGCAGCGGCGGCGGTCACCACGGCGACTGCCAGCCAACCGGTCCAGGGGTGAGCGGTCGCCGAGTGGACCAGCCGGCGGGTCGGGACCCGGACCCGGCGAGACCCTGGTCCCCACCACAGCGACGAGGCCAGCACGGCTCCCATCAGGAGCAGCCCGGGAACCAGCGGCGCCCGGAACAGCACGTAGGCCACCCCCACGGCGAGGGCGACGAAGGCCGACCAGAGCAGCAGCATCAGGGTCCCCGCCGTCGCCACCACGAGGTACCACGGTGCCGAGAGCAGGGTGAGCGCGCCGTCGTACCAGCGACGACGGCCACGCATCCGCTGCCGGGCGGCCGCGGACTCCGTGGTCCAGGAGACGGTCCGGATCCCCAGGGTGAGCAGGCACAGCGCCTCCAGGCTGAGGTAGGGCGCCTTGGCGAAGCCGAGCGCGACGGTCGCGAACAGGCCGCCCAGCAGGGTGCCGCGCTGCAGCCGGGCCGTGCCCGGCGGCGCGGCGCCCCGGCCCCGAGACGGCGCCGCCGGGTACGGCGCCCGCACCGCCGGACCGGGTGGCGCCACAAGGGTCGCCGGCGGCCCACTGTCCGGGGAGGCGTCTCGTCCTGCGGTCCGCGGCATCGCCGAGGTCACCGCCGAGGCGTCCTGACGGGCGGGAGGCGCCAGCACCAACGGCATGGTCGGCACGTCGGATGCTGAGCGAGCCACGGGTCGAGCGGGTGCGCCTGATCCGGCCCGCGACAAGTGGGAGAGGATCTCCGACGTGCTCGGCCGGTCGCCGGGCTCCGGCGCCAGGCACCGCCTGACCAGCCGCAGCAACGCGGGGGGCACGGCGCTCAGGTCGTGCTCGCCGCGGCGCACGCGGTCCATGATCGCCATCGCCGGCCCGGTGCCGAACGGCGGGCGGCCGGTCGCGGCGAACACCATGGTGGCCGCCCACGAGTGCACGTCCGAGGCGGTCGTGGCGTCCTCGCCGTAGAGGATCTCCGGGGCCAGGTATCCCGGAGTCCCGAGCAGCCAGCCGGTCTGCGTGAGTCGCGGGTCCTCCGCAAGCCGAGCCAGCCCGAAGTCGATCAGCACCGGGGCGCGGCCCTCGAGGAGCACGTTCGACGGCTTGATGTCGCGGTGCAGCACGCCGACCCGGTGCACGGCGACGACCGCCTCGATCAGGCCGGAGGCGAGAAAGGCCAGGTCGCGGCCGGAGATCGGGCCGTGCTGCCGGACATGCTCGTGCAGCGACAGGCCGGGCACGTAGCGGGTGGCGACGAAGGGCGTCTCGCCCCATGGGTCCGCGTCGAGCACCTCGGCGACCCAGGGGCTGGTGACGCGGCGCAGCGAGGCGACCTCGCGGGCCAGTCGGGTTCTGGCCTCGTCGTCGCCCACCACGTGCTGCCGCAGCACCTTCAGGGCGACCCGCGAGCCGTCCGGAGCCTGCGCGAGGTGCACGACGCCCATGCCGCCCTCGCCGATGCGGGCCAGCAGGCGGTAGCGGCCGATCCATACGCTGCTGGTCTCCGTCGGCTGCTGGTTCACCACCGGATCATCACCGGATCATCACCGGACCACGGTATCCGAGAGGTCCCCGCCGATCCCACGCCGACCCGGCGCATCCGCAGGGCCCCAACCGCCGACCCGGCGCATCCGCAGGGCCAAAGGTCTGGCGGTGGTGGCGGACCGCGGCAGCTCAGACGACGCGGTGCATCCAGCCGAAGGTGTCCTCGGCCCGGCCGTACTGGATGTCGACAAGGGCGGTGCGGACCTGTTGGGTCACCGGACCGGTCGTCGTCCCGTCCCCGACCTCGCCGCCCCGCCACCGCAGCGTCCCGACCGGGGTGACGACCGCCGCCGTACCGCAGGCGAAGACCTCGGCGATCCGGCCCGAGGAGACGCCGTCCCGCCACTCGTCGATGTCGACCGCGCGCTCCTCGACCGGATGACCGAGCTTGCCGCACAGCTCGATGATCGAGCTGCGGGTGATGCCTTCGAGGATGGTGCCCGACGTCTTCGGCGTGACGACGGTGCCGTCGGCCTGGACGAAGTAGAGGTTCATCCCGCCGAGCTCCTCGACGTACCTGCCCTCCGCAGAGTCCAGGAACACGACCTGGTCGCAGCCCTCCTCGATGGCCTCCTGCTGAGCGACGAGCGAGCTGGCGTAGTTGCCGCCCGTCTTCGCCGCGCCCATCCCGCCCCGGCCGGCGCGGGTGTAGGTCTCGCTGAGCCACAGGGAGACCGGGTGGACGCCCCGGGCGAAGTAGGCGCCGGCCGGCGAGCAGATCACCATGTAGGTGACGTGCTGGGCCGGACGCACGCCCAGGAACGACTCGGAGGCGAACATGAAGGGCCGCAGGTAGAGGCTCTTCTCCCCAGCCGGCTCGGGCACCCACCGCTGGTCCACGCGGACCGTCGCGTCGACCGAGGCGACGAAGTCCTCGACGGGCAGCACCGGAAGCGCGAGCCGCCGGGCCGAGCGGACCATCCGCGCGGCGTTCTCCTCGGGGCGGAACGTCCAGATCGAGCCGTCCGCGTGGCGGTAGGCCTTCATCCCCTCGAAGATCTCCTGCGCGTAGTGCAGGACCGCGGTCGCCGGGTCCAGGACCAGTGGCCCGTACGGCGTGATGCGGGCCTCGTGCCAGCCCCGCTCGGGGGTCCACTCGGCAGTGAACATGTGGTCGGTGAAGTACCGGCCGAAGCCGGGGTCGGCGAGGATCTCGGCAAGGCGTTCGGCGGGGACGGGATCACCGGAGGCGGTGACCCGGATCGGCAGGGAGCTCTCCATGGACAGCACGGTACCGAACCTCCTGGGTCGCGGTGGTGGTGAGCGGGCGAACGGGCAGGCTCAGCCGGCTACTCGTGCAGCGATCGAGTCGCCTACCTCGGCGGTGCGCAGCACGGAGCCCGGGCACCTCTCCGCCAGCTCGGTGACCACCGCGTCCTCGACGGCTCGGGCAGCCTCGTCGAGGCCGAGGTGCTCAAGGAGCAGCGCGGTCGACAGCACGGCCGCTGTCGGGTCGGCGCTCTGCTGACCGGCGATGTCGGGAGCCGAGCCGTGCACGGGCTCGAACATGCTGGGCGACGTGCGGTCCGGGTTGACGTTGCCGCTGGCAGCGAGCCCGATGCCGCCGGTGACGGCCGCCGCGAGGTCGGTGATGATGTCGCCGAAGAGGTTGTCGGTGACGATCACGTCGAAGCGTGCCGGGTCGTTGACCATGAAGATCGTCGCCGCGTCGATGTGCAGGTAGTCCACGGCGACGTCCGGGAACTCCCGGGCCACCTCGGCGACGACCCGCGACCAGACGGCACCGGCGTGCACGAGCACGTTGGTCTTGTGCACCAGGGTCAGCTTGTGCCGGGGTCGGCGCCGCGCCCGGGCGAAGGCGTCCCGCACGACCCGCTCCACCCCGAAGGCCGTGTTCACGCTCACCTCGGTGGCGATCTCGTGCGGGGTTCCGACCCGCAGGGCCCCACCGTTGCCGACGTACGGTCCCTCGGTGCCCTCGCGCACGACCACGAAGTCGACCTCGCCCGGGTCGGCGAGCGGGGACTCGGCGCCCGGGTAGATCCGGGACGGGCGGAGGTTCACGTAGTGGTCGAGCTCGAACCTCAGCCGCAGCAGGAGTCCGCGCTCGAGGATCCCCGGCGGCAGGTTCGGGTCGCCAGGGCGGCCGCCCACCGCGCCGAGCAGGATCGCGTCGTGCTCGCGGATCTCGACGAGGACGGCGTCGGGCAGCACCTCGCCGGTGGCGAGGTACCGCCCGGCGCCGAGGTCGTAGCTCGTCGACTCGACCTTGCGGCCGCCGGCATGGCCGAGCACCGCCTGCTCGAGGACCTTGAGCGCCTCGGCGGTCACCTCCGGCCCGATGCCGTCGCCCGGGATCACGGCGAGCCGCACAGGGTCGCCGACGGGTGGGCCGGAGGTGGTGGTCGCGGTCGGGCTGGTCTCAGTCACCCAGGGACCCTAGTTGTCGTCGGGCCGCTCACCGCCGTTGTCTCGCAGGTCGAGCCCGGCCTGCACGCCCGTCAGAGCGCCCGGACCCGATGAGGCAGGGCTGCCGGTCGGCTCGTCGAGACGATGCCGGCTCGGCCCCCACTCGGGGTACATGTCATACATGGTGAACATCTTCTTTCGTGGATGCGTCGTCGGTTGGCTGGCAGTCGTACGTCGGGTGCCGAGCGCTGACGGGTGGGGCGACTCGGGTCATCCGGCCCCGCGGCAGGCGAAGGAGGACCGTCCCCGGACGCGGGTCACGCGTTCGACGGAGGCGAGATCTCGGAAGCGGGCCAGGTGAGCTGCTTCACCTGCTGCGGAGGGAGTCGCAAGGCCGGGGAACGCACAACCACCGCGACGAGGTGGCCTTGCTTAGAAGGCCCCGCCGCGGCGATCGATAAGTACGAAGAACACCCGCATGGTCCGTGCACACTAGCAACCGCTCCCCGTCCCCGGACCCCGGCACGCGGGACTTCCCGTCATGTGAGACGGTCTCTCGTGCCCCGGAGGCGGCCCGATCCTCTGTAACACTCGGGGGATGAGCGCCCCGCCCGACCTGCCCGACGTCGTACGACGAGCGTTCGACGTGTCGCGCCGAGCAGGCTACGTGTCGTTCTGCCGCAACGAGACCGGCCGACTGCTCGCGGCCCTGGCGGCCACCCGGAGCGGGACGCTCGCCGAGTTCGGCACCGGCTGCGGGGTGGGCACGGCCTGGCTGCGCAGCGGCATCCGCGAGGACGCGCGGATCCTGACCGCCGAGCTGGAGCCGAGGCTGGCGGACGCCGCAGCCACCATCTTCGCCGACGACGACCGGGTCGAGGTGCTGGCCGTGGACTGGTCGACGCTGCGGGACAAGGGGCCGTTCTCGCTGCTCTTCCTGGACGCCCGGGAGCCGGTCGACAGCCGCGACGGCGGGGCGGACACGATCATCGACCTCGTCGAGCCCGGCGGTGTGGTGGTGCTCGACGACTTCACGCCGTGCAGTTCCTGGCCGCCGGTGTTCGACGGCCGCGTCGACGTACTGCGGGAGCAGTGGCTCACCGACGAGAGGTTCACCACCGCCGAGGTGATGGTGGCGCCGGACGCCTCGGTGCTGATCGCGACCAAGCGCTGACTGCTTACCCGAGCGGCATCTGGAGCCCCTCCTCCTCGGGCAGCACGACCTCGTTGACCATCTCCTCGATCTCGTCCCCGGACAGGGCCACCGCCATCGCCCAGAAGTAGATGACCAGGCTGAACACCGCGACGACCAGGATCCCCGAGATGTCGCCCAGGGCCGGAGACGACAGCGGGCCGAAGTTGCTGATGTAGACGATGATCCCCATCCCGACCAGGTACACCGGGAGCCAGGACGCGGCCCGCCAGTTGAGGTGGGTCGGCTTGTCGTTGAGGTGGAAGCCGCGGCTGACGGCCAGGATGAGGTAACCGATCAGGATCGCCACTCCCAGCTTCCAGTCGGTCTCCCACCCGGACCAGAGGATGATGAGTCCGGAGACGATGAAGGCGAGCGGGGAGAGCACGGAGGCCATCGGCAGCCGGTAGGGGCGCTCGGCGTCCGGCAGCCGCTTCCGGAACACCCCGAGCGAGAGGGGAGCGCCGGCGTACATGAGCACGCTGGCGCTCGTGATCAGTCCGACCAGCGACTGCCAGCTGGGGAACGGCAGGAAGCAGATGCAGCCCGTGACGAACGCCGCGATGAGCCCGACCCAGGGGACGCCGTTCTTGTTGGTCCACTCGAAAGCGGTCGGTACGTAGCCGTTGCGGCTCAGGCCATAGGACACTCGGGAGGAGCCGGTGGTGTAGATCAGACCCGTCCCGGCCGGTGAGATGATCGCGTCGGCGTAGATGACGCTAGCCAGCCAGCCGATGCTGGCCAGCGTCGCGATCTCCGCGAACGGCCCGGTGAAGGTGGCGAAGGTGTGGGCCGCGGTGCTGTCCCAGGTGCTGCCGATGGCGCCACCAGGCAGCGCCAGCAGGAACACCACCTGCAGCGCGATGTAGATGATCATGCCCAGCACGATGGAGCCGATGATGGCGATCGGGAGGTCGCGGCGGGGGTTCTTGGCCTCACCGGCGAGCTGGTCGGCCTGCTCGAAGCCGAGGTAGCTGAAGATGATCCCGCTCGTGGAGACGGCGGCCAGGATCCCGTGGAAGCCGCCCGGGTTGAACCCGTTGGCCGCGTGGAAGTTGCTGGTGTGCGTGGTGGCGATGGCCAGCACCAGGATGGTCAGCAAGGGGATCGCGATCTTCCACCACGTGGCCGCGCTGTTGGTGGCCGCGAGCCGTTTGATGCCGAGGAAGTTGATGGCGGTCAGCAGCGCCATCAAGACGACCGCGACGATCAGGCCGCTGGTGGTGAGCACGCTGGTCTTGGGGTTGAGCCAGCCGTTCGCGAACGAGTAGTGCTGGCCGTAGGTGATCATCGCGGACACCTCGATGGGTGCCACGGTGGCCGCCTGGAGCCAGGAGAACCAGCCGAACGACGCGCCCGCGACGCCGCCGAAGGCGTAGTGCGGGAACCGGGCCGTGCCGCCGGAGACGGGGTACATGCCACCGAGCTCGGCATGCACGAGTGCGAGGACCATGATCATCACGCCGCCGATCAGCCACGAGACGATGGCTGCGGGTCCGGCCGCGATCAGCCCCTTCTGGGCGCCGAACAGCCAGCCGGAGCCGATGATGGATCCCATCGACGCCCAGGTGAGCCCGACCAGCCCGATCTCACGTTTCAGCGACGTGGTGTGCCGGGCCGGGGGCCGGGACTCTGATGCGTGCACCGACATGCCGAGGACCTCCAGAACAGCCGAAAATCTGGCCCCAGTGGTCAGACAATGCACACAATAGGGCGTTCCGAGCGGCAGGGCGAGCACCCCGGGCCTCGGGGAGTCGAGGTGCTACTCCGTCAGGTCGACGGCCCGCACGGACACCGCGTCGATGGCACCCGCGATCTCCTCGAGCACGTCGGCAGGGACCACCGAGTCCACCGAGAGGGCCACCAGCGCGTGACCGCCCTTGGTGTCCCGGGCCACCTGCATGCCGGCGATGTTGACGTTCGCCCCACCCAGGATGCCGCCGACCGTGCCGACCATGCCGGGCCGGTCGAGATAGCGGAGGAACGCCAGGTGCTCGGTCGGCTCGATGTCGACGTCGTAGCCGTCGATCTCGACGAGCCGCTCGCGATGCCGCTGGCCGATGAGGGTCCCGGAGATCGAGACCTGCGACCCGTCCGCCAGGGTGCCGCGCAGGGTGATCAGGTTGCGGTGGTCCGGGCTGTCCGCGTCGGTGACCAGGCGTACGGCGAGCCCACGCTCCGCGGCGAGGAGCGGTGCGTTGACGTAGGACACCTGGTCCTCGACCACGTCGGCGAACACGCCCTTGAGCGCCGCGAGCTCGAGCACCTTGACGTCGTACTGGGTGATCTCGCCTCGGACCTCCACGTCGAGCTGCTGGGCGACCTCACCGGCCAGGGCGGTGAAGATGCGTCCGAGCTTCTCGGTCAGCGGGATGCCGGGGCGCACGTCCTCGGCGATGACCCCGCCCTGGACGTTCACGGCGTCCGGGACCAGCTCGCCGGACAGCGCGAGCCGCACGGACCGGGCCACCGCGACCCCGGCCTTCTCCTGGGCCTCGTCGGTGGAGGCGCCCAGGTGCGGGGTGGCCACCACGTTCTCGAACTCGAAGAGCGGGCTGTCAGTGCAGGGCTCGGTCGCGAACACGTCGAGCCCGGCCGCGGCGACGCGGCCCTCCTTGAGCGCGATGTAGAGAGCGTGCTCGTCGACGATCCCGCCGCGCGCTGCGTTGACCAGCACCAGGCTCGGCTTGACGGTGGCGAGCTCCGCCTCGCCGATCAGGCCCAGCGTCTCCGAGGTCTTGGGCAGGTGCACCGAGGCGAAGTCGGACTGCTCGAGCAGCTCCTCGAGGCTGACCAGCCGCACCCCCATCTGCGCCGCCCGACCGGCCTGCACGTAGGGGTCGTAGGCGATCACCTTCATTCCGAAGGCGCTCAGCCGCTGCGCCACCAGCACCCCGATCCGGCCGAGCCCGACGATGCCGACCGTCTTCTCATAGAGCTCGACGCCGGTGTAGCGGCTGCGTTTCCATTCGCCGTTCTTCAGGGACGCGCTCGCCGGTGCCACGTGGCGGGCGGCCGCGAGCATCAGCGCGACGGCCAGCTCGGCAGCGGAGACGATGTTGGAGGTGGGTGCGTTCACCACCATCACGCCGCTCTGGGTGGCGGCCTTCACGTCGACGTTGTCGAGGCCGACACCGGCGCGGGCGACGACCTTGAGGCGACGGGCCGCGGCAAGCGCCTCGGCGTCCACCTTCGTCGCACTGCGCACCAGCAGGGCGTCCGCGTCGGCGATCGCGGCCAACAGCTGCTTTCGGTCGGAGCCGTCGCAGCGGTGGATGTCGAAGTCGGGTCCGAGTGCCTCGACCGTGGCGGGGCTCAGTTCTTCGGCGATGAGTACGACGGGCTTGCTCAACAGTGGTCCTCAGAGGTTGTTGTCGTCGGCTGGTGGGAGGGGATCCAGACCCGCACCGTTATGGCTCGGGATGCCCGCGCACGACGCTGTGCCCGGGGACAGTCTACCGGAGGGGCGCCGGCCGGCCCGGCTGAGCCCCAGCCGTCCGAGACCCATCCGAGGCGAGGAGCCGCGCGCCGAGGACTCGGGCGAGCTCGAGCGGCAGCGGGCTCCTGGGGCCGTCCACCTCGAGCAGCGACAGGATGTCGCCGCGGCGCAGCACGAGGAGCTCACGCCGGTCGGACGGAGGCCCGGGGTGCCCGGTGCGCACCCGCATCGCGAGGGTCGCCGGCTGCTGCACCGGGCGCCGCGGCACCGGGTGGGCGCACGACGGTGGCACCGACCGAAGGCCGGCCAGGGCCCGCTCGACACCCCCGGGCCGGTAGGCGACCACCACGGCACGGACCCTACGTCCCGCGGCCGCGTACACCCGGCCGTCGGCGACCAGCTGGCGCTCCGGGCTCGGCACGACGGACCCGCACAGCTCCAGGAAGCTCTCCGCGTCACGCTCCCCCCGGTTGTGCACGGCGACCGGCGCGAACCCCCGGGGTAGGTCCTGGCGCTGGAGCTCGGCGCCGGCCACCAGGCGCACCGCGTCCTCGTACATCGACTGCTGGTGCGTCGATGAGACGCGCGCCCGCGCAGGCGCGGGGAGATCCGGACGGCCGCGCCAGCCAGCGCTCGCGACCGCCACCGCGAGCAGCGCCGCCACCGCGCCCCAGGACACCATCGCCCGACCCACCAGCCCAGTGTCACACCTGCCGCCGCACCGGCCACACGTAGTCGAGGTCGTCGCTGACGTCGGGGAACAGTGGCCGGTAGTGGACCGGGTCCTTGCGCACGAGCGCCGACCGGTGGCTGAGGTGGAAGGCCGGGTCCCCCAGCCACGGCGGCAGTGCGCCGGCCCCCGCGAGAGCGGACTGGCTGCGTACGTCGGTCACGTCGGCGGCGCGCAGGTCGGTCGCGATCGTCGCCGCGCAGGTGTCCCCGAACCCGCGCTCGAGCCAGACGTCGCACACGGTGAACGCGTACCTGCCCAGGGCCTCCTCGAAGCCCTTCCACATCAGCACTGCGGGGTGGTGCCGCCAGCCGTAGTCGGGCCGGGTCAGCCCGCGCAGCACCTGGATGCACTCGACCCGCTGCTTGCCGAGCCGCTTGACGTCCAGGGCGCGGGCGGACGCCTCGAAGTCCGCGAAGGGCAGGAACGTCTGCATCTGCACGCCGTACCCAACGCGGCCGTCGGGACGCAGGTGGACCGGGCAACCACGGCGTCGCACCAGGGTGGGCACCAGGGTCCGGCCAGAGGCGGCTCAGGGTCCCGGGGGGACTCGTCCCTGATGTGACCGAAGGGGCGTCGGTCCCACGCTGGGGGACATGATCACAGTAGAGACACTCACCAAGAGCTACGGCGGCTTCGTCGCCGTCGACGACATCACCTTCACGGCCCGCCCGGGCCGGGTGACCGGCTTCCTCGGGCCGAACGGCGCCGGCAAGTCGACCACCCTGCGGATCCTGGTCGGGCTGACCCCGGCCACGTCCGGGAGCGCCACGATCTCGGGTCGGGACTTCGTGACCATCCCGAACCCGGGCCGCCAGGTAGGCGTGCTGCTCGACGCCTCGGCGCAGCACGCCGGGCGCACCGGGCGGGAGATCCTGACGATCGCCCAGCGGTTCATGGGCCTGCCGAAGGGCCGCGTCGAGGAGATGCTGGACCTGGTCAGCCTGACCCCCGAAGAGGCGGGTCGCCGGGTCCGCAACTACTCGCTCGGGATGCGCCAGCGGCTCGGCATCGCGACGGCGCTGATCGGCGAGCCCGAGGTGCTGGTCCTCGACGAGCCCGCCAACGGCCTCGACCCGGCCGGCATCCGCTGGATGCGGGGGCTGCTGCGCGACTACGCCGACCAGGGGGGCACCGTGCTGCTGTCCTCCCACCTGCTGCACGAGATCGAGGTCATCGCCGACGACCTCGTCGTCATCGGCAACGGACGCATCGTGGCGCAGGGGTCCAAGCGCGAGCTGCTGCAGACCGCGGGGTCCTTGGTCCGCACCGGCGACCAGGCGACCCTCACCCGGGCGCTCACCGAGTCTGGCGTCACGTCGGCGCCCGCGGGCACGGGGGCCCTCCTGGCCCAGGCCGAGGCCGAGCACGTCGGGAAGATCGCCTTCGCCGCCGGCGTGCCCGTCATCGAGCTGCGACCCGCCGACGGCGCCGGCCTCGAGGAGATCTTCCTGCACCTCACCTCCGACACCCAGCGCGACTCGTCCACCACACCCGAAGGAGCAGCCGCATGACCACGCTCGTCAGCCCGTCCGCGTCCACCGTCATCGAGCCCGCCGGCCACCGCGCCGACGGCATCCCGCTGCACCGCATCACGTCCACCGAGCTCCGCAAGATGTTCGACACCCGGTCCGGCTTCTGGCTGATGGCGAGCATCGCCATCACCGCGCTGCTCGCGACGGCGGCAGTCGTGCTGTTCGGCTCCGACAAGGACCTGACCTACAACTCGTTCGCAGCGGCCATCGGCTTCCCGATGACGGTGGTCCTGCCGATCGTGGCCATCCTGTCCGTGACCGGCGAGTGGAGCCAGCGCAGCGGCCTGACCACCTTCACCTTGGTCCCGCACCGCGGGCGGGTGATCCTGGCCAAGGCCATCGTCTGCGTCGGCGTCGCCGTGGTGTCGATCCCGGTCGCGTTCGCAGTCGGGGCGCTCGGCAACGTGGTGGGCACCGCGATCGCCGGGGTCGACCCCGTCTGGAACCTCACGGTCGCCGACTTCGGCAACATCGTGCTCGCCAACGTGCTCGGGCTGATGGTCGGCTTCATGCTCGGGGTGCTGATCCGCAGCTCCGCGGGCGCGATCGTCGCCTACTTCGTCTACTCGTTCCTGCTCCCGACGCTGGCCATGCTCCTCGCCTCCTCACAGGCCTGGTTCAAGGACCTGCAGCCCTGGGTGGACTTCAACTTCGCGCAGTCCGCCCTGTACAACGGGTCGCTGACCGCGCAGCAGTGGGCTCACCTCGGGGTGACCAGCGTGATCTGGCTCGTCGTACCGACGGTCGTCGGCGTCGCGATGGTGCTGCGGTCGGAGCTCACGTAGCCCAGGGGGCTGATGCTCTCCGCGGCGCCTGGCACTCCCCATGGCGAACTGGCGCTCCCCACGGGTCATGACCCGTGGGGAGCGCCAAACGTCCTGCATCACCTGGTAAACAGGCAGCGGTCAGGGGCCCGGATCAGCGGGTGGCAGTGCCCTCGACGTAGTCACCGTCGTCGGTCTTGACCCAGGCCATCAGCTTGCGCAGCTCGCGGCCGGTCTCCTCGATCGGGTGCTGCTCGGCCTTGGCGCGGAGCGCCTTGAACTCCGGGGCTCCGGCGTCCTGGTCGTCGATGAAGCGCTGCGCGAAGGAGCCGTCCTTGATCTCGGTCAGCAGGTCTTGCATCCGGCCCTTGACGGAGTCGTCGATGATGCGGGGGCCGGACACGTAGTCGCCGTACTCCGCGGTGTCGGAGACCGACCAGCGCTGCTTGGCGATGCCGCCCTCGTACATCAGGTCGACGATCAGCTTGAGCTCGTGCAGACACTCGAAGTAGGCGACCTCGGGCTGGTAGCCCGCCTCGGTGAGGACCTCGAAGCCCTTCATGACCAGCTCCGACATCCCGCCGCAGAGCACGGCCTGCTCGCCGAAGAGGTCGGTCTCGGTCTCCTCGGTGAAGGTGGTCTTGATGCCGCCGGCCCGCAGGCCGCCGATGCCCTTGGCGTAGGCGAGCGCGAGCTCCCAGGCCTTGCCGCTCGCGTCGTTCTCGACGGCGACGAGGACCGGCACACCGCGGCCCGAGGTGTACTCGCGGCGGACGAGGTGCCCCGGGCCCTTGGGGGCGACCATCGCGACGTCGACCCCGGCCGGCGGCTTGATGTAGCCGAACCGGATGTTGAAGCCGTGTCCGAAGAACAGCGCGTCACCCTCGACCAGGTTCGGCTCGACGGACTCCGCGTAGAGCTTCCGCTGGATGTGGTCGGGCGCGAGGATCATGATCAGGTCCGCCTCCTCGCAGGCCTCTCCCGGGGTGAGCACCCGCAGACCCTCGGCCTCCGCCTTCGCGCGGCTCTTGGAGCCCTCCGGCAGTCCGACGCGGACGTCGACCCCGGAGTCGCGCAGGGACAGCGCGTGCGCATGACCCTGGCTGCCGTAGCCCAGCACCGCCACGTTGCGTCCCTGGATCACGGACAGGTCGGCGTCGTCGTCGTAGAACATCTCAGCCACTTCTTCGGCACTCCTCTTGGTTGGGTTCTCGGGTGTCGTCCCGAGCTGTCAGGTCGTCCGTCGGCCCTGTTCGCGTGAGGCCCTGACAGCTCGGCGCTGGGGGACGGTGATGGGACGGTGAGGGGGTACGGCGGTCAGCCGGTCGCCGACGGAACGGGCACGGGCACGGGTCGACCCAGGCGTTCGGGGCGCTCGGAGACCGACCGGCTCCCGCGGCCGATCGCCACCACGCCGGACTGGACCAGCTCGCGGACGCCGTACGGCTCGAGCACCCGCAGGAAGTCCTCGAGCTTGCCCTGGTTGCCGACGATCTGGATGGTGACGGCGTCGGTCGCCACGTCGACGACCTTGGCCCGGAACAGCTGCACGAGCTCGAGGACCTGGCCGCGGGAGGCCGCGTCGGCGCGCACCTTCACCAGCAGCAGCTCGCGGGTGATGGACATCTCGCGGTCCAGCTCGACCACCTTGATCACCTCGACGAGCTTGTTGAGCTGCTTGGTGACCTGCTCGAGCGGGGACTGCTCGACGTTGACCACGATGGTCATCCGGGAGACCTCGGGGTGCTCGGTCGGGCCGACCGCGAGGGAGTCGATGTTGAACCCTCGGCGGCTGAACAGCCCGGCGATCCGGGCCAGCACGCCGGGCTTGTTCTCCACCAGCACCGACAGCGTGTGCAGACTCATCGACGTGCACCCTCCGCTGCGGGCGCCGAGGAGGCGCTCAGGGTGCCGTGGTCCCGGGTCCGCTCGCTCACGGGTGTTCGCCGCCTTCCAGGTCGTCGTCCTCATAGGTGGGTGCCATGTCCCGGGCGAACTTGATGTCGTCGTTGCTGGTGCCGGCGGCGACCATCGGCCACACCATCGCGTCACGGTGCACGCGGAAGTCGACGACGACCGGCACGTCGTTGATCTCCATGGCCTTGGTGATCGTGGAGTCGACGTCCTCGGCGGAGTCGCACGACAGCCCGACGCACCCGTAGGCGTCCGCCAGCTTCACGAAGTCCGGGATGCGCCGGTGGGACTCGCGCTGGAGGTTGGTGTTGGAGTAGCGCTCCTTGTAGAAGAGTGTCTGCCACTGCCTGACCATCCCGAGCGACTCGTTGTTGATGATCGCGACCTTGATCGGGATGTTCTCGATCGAGCAGGTGGCGAGCTCCTGGTTGGTCATCTGGAAGCAGCCGTCGCCGTCGATCGCCCACACGGTGGCCTCCGGCCTCCCGACCTTGGCGCCCATCGCGGCGGGCACGGCGAAGCCCATGGTGCCCAGCCCCCCGGAGTTGATCCAGGTGCAGGGGTGCTCGTAGCCGATGAACTGGGCGGCCCACATCTGGTGCTGGCCGACTCCGCTGGCGTAGACCGCCTCCGGTCCGGCGATCCTGCCCAGCCGCTCGATGACGTACTGCGGCGCCAGGGAGCCGTCGGCCGGGGCGTCGTAGCCGAGGGGATACCTCTTCTTGATCCCGGCCAGGAACTGCACCCAGGCCTCATAGTCCCCCTGCTCGCCGGCGTTGGCAGCGGTCCGCAGGGCCACGACCAGGTCGGCGATGACCTCGCGAGCGTCACCCACGATGGGTACGTCGACGTGCCGGTTCTTGCCGATCTCCGCGGGGTCGATGTCGGCGTGGATCACCTTCGCGTGCGGCGCGAACGAGTCGAGGTTCCCGGTGACCCGGTCGTCGAACCGGGCGCCGAGGCTGATGATCAGGTCACTGCGCTGCAGCCCGGCGACGGCCGCGACGGTGCCGTGCATCCCGGGCATGCCGAGGTGCTGCACGTGGCTGTCGGGAAAGGCGCCACGGGCCATCAGCGTGGTCACGACCGGCATGCCGGTCAGCTCGGCGAGGGCCAGCAGCTCCCGGCTGGCGCGCGAGCGGATGACCCCACCTCCGACGTACAGCACCGGGCGTCGGGCCTCGAGCATCAGCCGGGCGGCCTCACGGATCTGCTTGGCGTGCGGCCGCGTCACCGGGCGGTAGCCAGGAAGGGACAGCTCGCTCGGCCACCGGAAGCTGGTCTGCGCCTGCATCGCGTCCTTGGCGACGTCGACGAGGACGGGCCCGGGGCGTCCCGTTGAGGCGATGTAGAAGGCCTCGGCGATGGTCCGCGGGATCTCGGCAGGGTCGGTGACCAGGAAGTTGTGCTTCGTGATCGGCATCGTGATGCCGCGGATGTCGGCCTCCTGGAAGGCGTCCGTGCCGATCGACCGGCTCGAGACCTGCCCGGTAACCGCGACCATCGGCACCGAGTCCATGTAGGCGTCCGCCAGCGGGGTGACGAGGTTCGTCGCCCCCGGACCGCTGGTCGCCATCGCGACCCCGACCTTGCCGGTCGCAGCGGCGTAGCCCTGGGCGGCGTGGCCGGCGCCCTGCTCGTGGCGGACCAGGATGTGCCTGATCTTCACGGAGTCGAACAGCGGGTCGTAGGCCGGGAGGATCGCCCCACCCGGGATGCCGAAGATGTTCTCGGTGCCCGCGCACTCCAGGGCTCTGACCAGGCTCTGCGCACCTGTCACGGCAGCCCCGGCGTCCTGCTCGCTCATGATGACCTTTCTCTCGCTCGGTACAAGTATGGGTCCGCATCACACCAGCCCAACAAAAAGCCCCTCGGCCCGGAGGGCAGGCGAGGGGCGACGCGCGTGCGTGGAGGTCGTGACCTTCAGCAGACGCGTCCGGGGCGTACAAGAATGTCGAGACGCATGGGGCCACCGTCTACGGTGCGGTCCGCGGCGTCAAGCGGGCCGCCCTGGCGTCCCACGATGTGGAAACGTCGTCCCATCATGTGTCTGCCGACCCGGGTGCGGCAAGGTCGCGGTTCGTGTTGAGTGGGCCCATGAGATTCGTGATGGAGGTCGACCTCAGCGCCATGGCCGACGGCAGGGAGTCCGACGAGCTGGCGCGGATCCTGCGCTACTGGGCGGGCGGCGTCAAGCAGCTGCGGCTGACTCCAGGCACGTCCCAGGCCCTCTACGACAGTGAGTACACCGAGGTCGGCTCCTGGCAGATCGAGGAGTAGCGGCTCGGTGACCGGCGTAGGGAGCCTGGGCTATGGCCGCCGCGCCGTTCAGGTCACACACTGCTGTCATGGATACCGCGGACCGCGAAGCGGTCGGCCTGACCGCCGTCGACGAGCACGCCCGTAGCGCGGCTGGACAGCGCGCCCTCGACCGCGCTCACCAGCACGCCACCCGGTGGCTGGACAGCCTTCCCGGACGTCCGGTGCCCGCGCGCACGGACGTCGACGGAGTCCTCGACGCGCTCGGTCAAGACCTCCCCGATGGACCGTCGAGTTCCGAGCAGGTCGTCGACCTGCTGGCGACCGCCTGCGAGCCCGGGCTGGTCGCGATGCCGTCGGGGCGGTTCTTCGGGTTCGTGGTCGGCGGGTCGCACCCCTCGGCGCTGGCCGCCGACTGGCTGGTCAGCGCCTGGGACCAGAACGCCGCCATGCGTCAGGTGACGCCGGGGGTCACCGCGGTCGAGGAGCTCGCGGGCCGCTGGCTGCTCGACCTGCTCGGCCTGCCGACGGACGCCGGCGTCGGGTTCACCACCGGCGCGACGATGGCCAACCTCACGGCGCTGGCTGCCGCTCGCGACCAGCTGCTGCGGCGTGCCGGGTGGGACCTGGCGCAGGGGCTGTCCGGAGGCCCGGCCATCCGGGTGGTGGCCGGCCGCGAGCGGCACACGTCGGTCGACCTCGCGCTCCGCTACCTCGGCCTGCCGCAGGCCGAGCTGGTCGACGTCGACGACCAGGGCCGGATCCTGCCCCAGAGGCTGCGCGAGACGCTTGCCGCCGGCGCCGGACCCGGCGCTCCGGCCATCGTGCTGCTGCAGGCCGGCAACCTGCACTCCGGGGCGTCGGACCCCTTCGACGCCTGCGTCGGGCTGGCGCACGAGGTGGGTGCCTGGGTGCACGTGGACGGAGCGTTCGGCCTGTGGGCGGCGGCCTCACCGTCGTACCGGCACCTGACCGCGGGCGTCGGCGGGGCCGACTCCTGGGCGACCGACGCCCACAAGACCCTGAACGTGCCGTACGACTGCGGGGTGGTGGTCGTCGGGGACCCGGGCTCGATGAGCGCCGCGATGGGGGTCCATGGCGACTACCTGATCGCCGACGAGGCCGGCGACCCGATGGACCGGGTCCCGGAGATGTCGCGACGCGGACGCGGGGTTCCGGTGTGGGCCGTCCTGCGCGCATCGGGCCGGTCGGGCGTGTCTGGCCTGGTCGACCGGCTCTGCGCGCACGCCCGCTCCTTCGCCGACGCGATCGAGGAGCTGCCGGGTGCGGAGGTGCTCAACGAGGTCGCCTTCACCCAGGTCTGCGCGTCCTTCGGTGATGACGAGCGCACCCGCCGGGTCGTGGACCGGATGCTCGCCGAGGGCACCGCGTGGACCAGCGGGTCGCGGTGGCGCGACCGGGCGGTCCTGCGCATCTCGGTGAGCAACGCCGCCACCACCGACGACGACGTGGCCCGCACCATCGAGGCGCTGAGACGCGCCGCGGACTGACCGGTCGCGCGCCTGCGGACGTGCCGGGTCGACGGGGTGGGGGGCTAGCCGCACACGGCGCCGTGCGCCGCGGACTGCACGACCTTGGCGTACTTGCCGAGGACCCCGCGGGTGAACTTCGGCTCCAGCGGCGACCAGCCGTCCTGCCGGGCGGCCATCTCCTCGGCGTCGACCTCGACGTCGAGGAGCTTGTGGGCGACGTCGAGGGTGATGCGGTCACCGTCGCGAAGGAACGCGATCGGCCCTGCGTCGACGGCCTCCGGAGCGACGTGGCCCACGCACAGGCCCGTCGTCCCTCCGGAGAAACGGCCGTCGGTCAGCAGGAGGACGTCCTTGCCGAGGCCGGCGCCCTTGATGGCGCCGGTGATGGCGAGCATCTCGCGCATCCCCGGTCCGCCCTTGGGACCCTCGTAGCGGATCACGACGACGTCGCCGGCCACGATCCGGCCCGCCTCGAGCGCGTCCATTGCGGCGCGCTCACCGTCGAAGACGCGGGCGGTGCCCTCGAACACGGACTCGTCGAACCCGGCCGACTTCACCACCGCGCCCTCGGGAGCCAGAGAGCCCTTGAGGATGGTGATGCCGCCGGTGGCGTGGATCGGCTTGGCGAGCTCGCGGATGATCGTGCCGTCGACATCCGGCGGGTCCAGGTCGGCCAGGTTCTCGGCGAGCGTCCGCCCGGTGACCGTCAGGCAGTCACCGTGCATCAGGCCGGCCTCGAGCAGAGCCTTCATGACGACGGGGATCCCGCCCACCTTGTCCACGTCGTTCATCACGAAGCGACCGAACGGCTTGAGGTCCCCGAGGTGCGGGACCCGGTCGCCGACCCGGTTGAAGTCGTCGAGGGTCAGGTCGACCTCGGCCTCACGCGCGATCGCGAGCAGGTGGAGTACGGCGTTGGTGGACCCGCCGAGCGCCATCACGACGGCGATGGCGTTCTCGAAGGCCTCTAGCGTCAGCACCTGGCGGGCGGTGATCCCCTGGCGGAGCATCTCGACGACCGCCTCCCCCGAGCGGTGGGCGAACCCGTCCCGTCGGCGGTCCACGGCGGGCGGGGCCGCCGAACCCGGCAGTGACATGCCGAGCGCCTCGCCGACGGCGGCCATCGTGTTGGCGGTGTACATCCCGCCGCAGGCGCCCTCGCCGGGGCAGATCGCCCGCTCGACACGCTCTACCTCGTCACGGCTGATCTTCCCGGCCAGACAGGCTCCGACGGCCTCGAACGCGTCGATGATCGTCACGTCGCGCCCGTCGAGCTGCCCGGGCATGATCGAGCCGGCGTAGAGGAACACCGCCGCCAGGTCCAGGCGGGCGGCGGCCATCATCATCCCCGGCAGCGACTTGTCGCAGCCGGCGAGCAGCACCGAGCCGTCGAGCCGCTCGGCCATCATCACCGTCTCGACGCTGTCCGCGATCACCTCCCGCGAGACCAGCGAGAAGTGCATGCCGTCGTGGCCCATCGAGATGCCGTCGGAGACCGAGATGGTGCCGAACTCGAGCGGGTAGCCTCCGGCGGCGTGCACGCCGTTCTTGACCGCCTTCGCCAGCCGGTCCAGCGACAGGTTGCAGGGCGTGATCTCGTTCCACGACGACGCCACTCCGATCTGCGGCTTGACCCAGTCGTCGTCACCCATCCCCACGGCGCGGAGCATGCCCCGCGCTGCGGTGCTCTCCAGACCGTCGGTGACCTGACGGCTACGCGGCTTGATGTCGGGCTTGTCGGGGGTCGGTCCAGGGTCGGGCATGCGACGGATGCTACGCCGCGCGGCGGAGCGCGGGCCGTGCGAGTCCGCCCGCCGAGCTCCTGACCGACGCCGCCCGTCAGCCGGACACGGACCCGGCTCGCACCACCATCACGTCCGGCAGGTCCCGCACCAGCTCACGCCAGGAGGCCCCGTCGTCGAAGGACGCCCACACGCTGCCGTTGCGCGCACCGAAATAGAGGCCGGCGACCTCGTGGTCGTCGGCGCACATCGCGTCGCGCATCACGCCGACGAAGAACCCCTGGGGCAGGCCATCCTCGGCACCGTCACCCAGCGGCTCCCAGCTCGCTCCGGCGTCCGCCGACCGCCACACCCGGGCGCGACCGTCGGGTGGGTAGCGCCCTCCGGCGCCCTGCAGAGGGAAGACGTAGACGGTGTCCGGGTCGCGCGGGCTGACCACGATCGGGAAGCCGAAGTCCGACGGCAGCCCGTCGGCGATCGACACCCAGGAGCCACCCTCGTCGTCGGACCGGTAGACGCCGCCGTGGTTCTGCGCGAAGAGCCGCTCGGGCCGGCTCGGGTGTCGCGCGACCTTGTGCACACACTGGCCGAAGGCGGGGTACTGCTGCCCCTCCGGCAGGAACTCGGCCCGGATGCCCTGGTTGTACGGCGACCATGAACGTCCTCCGTCGTCCGTGCGGTAGACGCCACCGGTGGAGATGGCCACGGTCACCGAGTCGGGGTCCTCTGGATGCGGGAGCACGGTGTGGAACGCCTGCCCACCGAAGCCGGCACCCCACTGCGGCCGGTGCGGGTGGTCCCACAGAGCTCGCTCGAGCCGGAAGCTCTGACCACGGTCGTCGGAGCGGAACACCGCTCCGGGCTCCGTGCCGGCCCACACGACGTCGTCACCGGTGCCGGTCTGCAGCTGCCACACCCGCTGGACCGACGCGTCGGTGTCCTTGGGGAACCGGATGCCGCCGTCGGGACCCGCCTGCCAGCTCGCGCCGAGGTCGTCGGAGTAGCCGACCTGAGGACCGAGCCAGCTCGACGCGGCTCCGGCGAACAGCCGGGGCGTCCCGCCGCGTGTGTCGATCAGGCAGGAGTAGACCTCCTCCATGTCGAAGTGCGGCCCGTCCCACTTCCAGGTCTCGCGGTCGTCGTCGGAGCGTCCCACCCACAGTCCTTTGCGGGTGCCCACCAGGGCCATCGTGGCTGTCGCCATCGCAACCTCCTCCTTGGTCTCTCGGGACTGTAGACCGCAGGACCGACAAGAACTCATCGCTCGATCGGGCTAGTACTCGCCACTCATCACGTTCTCCAGCGGCACCCCGGCCGCGAACCGGGTCAGCTGCTCGCGGACCAGCCGGTAGGCGCGTGGCCACATGGCCGGAGTGGCGCCTCCGACGTGCGGGGTGATCAGGACGTGCGGTGCCTTCCACAGCGGGTGGTCCGCGGGCAGCGGCTCGGGATCGGTCACGTCGAGCGCCGCCCGGATCCGGCCGCTCTCCAGCGCAGCGACGAGGTCGTCGGTCACCACGACGCCCCCTCGAGCCACGTTCACGAGCAGGGCCCCCTCCTTCATGGACCCGAGGAACGTCGAGTCGACGAGTCCCTTGGTCTCGCTGGTGCCGGGGATGATCAGGATGACCACGTCGGCCTGCGGCAGCAGCTCCGGCAGGTCGGCCAGGGTGCGCACGCCCTCGCGCGACGTCCTCGCCACGCGCAGCACGTCGACCTCGAATGGCAGCAGCCGCCGTTCCACGTCATGCCCGATGTCGCCGTAGCCGACGATCAGGACCGTCTTGTCGGCGAGCGAGGCGCGCCAGCCGTGGTGCCACCGGCCCTCGTGCTGGTCGTGCACGAAACCGGGGATGCCGCGCAGCGACGCCAGCGTCAAGGTCAGCGCCAGCTCGGCGGTGGACGCGTTGTGGATGCCGCGACCGTTGCAGAGCAGCACCCCCTCAGGGACGTCGTCGCGGATGTTGTCGACACCGGCCGTCAGCGTCTGCACCACCTTGAGCCGGGGCAGCACCCGGAACAGCGAGCCCTGGTCGGAGCCGACGTCGTAGGGCGGAACGTAGAACTCCACCTCGGCGGCCCAACCGGGCGGGTCCTCGGCGCTGAGCGCCCCGGTCTCGTAGCGCAGTCCCTCCGGAGGGTCGTCGAGCTTCGCGGGCTCGAAGGGCAGCCAGACAAGCGGTCGGTCTTCAGCCATCGGGCCAACCTATCGAGGCCGGTCCGTGGTCCGGCGGCGTGGTCCGGCGGCGTGGTCGCCGCTCATTCTCAACCAAAGTTCATGAGATTGTCATGCAGCAACCGTGACGACAGGGCCCCGCAACACTAGGTTGGAGACCGTTGCCGGTGAGAGACCGTTGCCGCCATCGCCATCCGCAAGCAGAGTCGGGAGCCAGCATGATGTTTCTCGAGCTGTCGCTCATCCCCTGGCGCGTCTTCGGAGCCGCCGCGGCCTGGCCGGTTGCGAGCCAGCAGCAGGCGAGGCGCAACGCACTGGTGAGCACCACGGCGCTGGCCGAGCAGCGCCGGGAGCGGCTCGACGTGGAGGACTACCTCGCGGCTCGGATCCCTGTGCAGCGTGCTGGTCAGCGCGACGTCTCGCAGAACGGTCGGCACACCGTCTGAGACCGACCGCGCCGCCCGAGAGCCGGTCCGGCCCGGGCCTGCGGACGCCTCCGGGCCTGGGTCGCCCACCGTAGGCTCGACGGGTGCGACGCCGCCTTCTCGTCTCCCCGGTGCTGGTGGCCCTGCTCGGTCTGGGTGCCGGCTGCTCGAGCCGGGCCGGTGATCGGGCCGGTGATCCCGACGGCCTGGGGAAGCCCGTCCCTGCCCGCCAGCCCACCACCCGCACCGGTGACCCCTCCGACGTGGGGTCCGCGTCCGCGAGCGGGTCCGCGCGTCCCGGCACCCCGCATGTGGTGCGCACCGTCGCGACCGGCCTGGCCGTTCCGTGGGGACTCGCCTTCCTCCCGGACGGCACCGCGCTGGTGGGTGAGCGTGACACCACCCGCGTGGTCGCGATCAAGCACGGCACCGTGCGGACGGTCGGCCGCGTCGCTGGCGTCACCCCGACGGGCGAGGCCGGGCTGCTGGGGCTGGCCGCCTCCCCGTCGTACGCCTCGGACAGGCTGGTCTATGCCTACCTGAGCACGGCGAGGGACAATCGTGTCGTCACCATGTCGTACGACGGGCGCCACCTCGGACCGCCGAAGCCGATCCTGACCGGCATCCCCAACGGCTTCGTTCACGATGGCGGGCGGCTGCTGTTCGCCAAGGACGGGACGCTGTTCGTGTCCACCGGTGAGACGGGCGACGGCAGGCTCGCGCAGGATCCCGGCTCGCTCGGCGGCAAGATCCTGCGGATCACCCGCACGGGCCGGCCGGCCCCGCAGGACCCGGTCAAAGGCTCGCCGGTGTGGACGATGGGTCACCGCAACGTGCAGGGGCTCGCGTTCGACAACACCGGCCGGCTGTGGGCCACGGAGTTCGGCAAGGACACCTGGGACGAGCTCAACAGGATCGACCGGGCCCGCAACTACGGCTGGCCGCTCGTCGAGGGCAGGGGCGACCTGCAGGAGTACCGCAACCCGTACGTCCAGTGGCGCACCAAGGACGCCTCACCCTCCGGGCTCGCCTACCTCGACGGCTCGTTGTGGGCGGGCGCTCTGCGCGGGGGCCGGCTGTGGCAGATCCCGCTGCGGCACGGCGTCCCGGGGACGCCGCGGGATTTCTTCGTCGGGAGCTACGGGCGGCTCCGCACGGTGGTCGCCGCCCCCGACGGGAACCTGTGGATCACGACCAGCAACCGCGACGGCCGTGGCGAGGTACGGCCGGGTGACGACCGGATCCTCGTGGTGGCACCGCGCTGATCGCGCTCAGGTGCCGCCGAGCGGGGGCCTGCGCCCGCCATGCTCGGCCCGGTGGGCTCCCCCGGTGTCCGCCGTTTACCAGGGGATGTCGGACGTTTGGCGCTCCCCACGGGTGATGGCCCATGGGGAGCGCCAAACGTCCTGCATCCCCTGGTAATCAGCAGGGCCCGGAGGGGGGCTCAGGCCGAGGAGCTGCCAAGCGAGCTCAGATGAGCTTGGCCAGGATGAGCTCTCGGACCTGACCGGCGTCGGCCTTGCCACCCAGCTCCTTCATCACCGCACCGATCAGGGCACCGGCGGCGGCTACCTTGCCGTCGCGGATCTTGTCCGCGACAGCCGGGTTGTCAGCGATCGCGCGGTCGACCGCTGCGGACAGGGCGCCCTCGTCCGACACCACCGCCAACCCGCGGCCCTCGACGACCTCGTCGGGCGTTCCCTCGCCGGCGAGCAGGCCGTCGAACACCTGCCGGGCCAGCTTGTCGTTGATCCTGCCCTCGTCGACGAGGGCCTGCACCCGGGCCACGTCGGTCGGCGTGACACCGAGGTCGGCGACCTCGGCCCCTCGCTCGTTGGCCCGGCGCGCCAACTCCGAGAGCCACCACTTGCGCGCCGCGCCGGGCGCCGCGCCGGCCGCGACCGTCTCCTCCACCAGCACCAGGGCCCCGGCGCCGACCGTGTCCCGCATCTCCAGGTCACTGAAGCCCCACTCGCGCTGCAGCCGCGCCAGACGCTCCCGCGGCGGCTCCGGCAGGCTGGCGCGCAGCTCGTCCACCCACTCGGTCGACGGGGCCACCGGCACCAGGTCCGGCTCCGGGAAGTAGCGGTAGTCCTCGGCGTCGGACTTCTCCCGGCCCGACGTGGTGACCCCGGTGTCCTCGTGCCAGTGCCGGGTCTCCTGCACGATCGGCACCCCCGACTGCAGCAGGGCCGCCTGACGGGCGATCTCGTAGCGCACCGCCCGCTCCACGGAGCGCAGCGAGTTCACGTTCTTCGTCTCCGTGCGGGTGCCCAGCTGCCCGGACCCGGCCGGGGCCAGTGAGAGGTTCACGTCACAACGCAGTGATCCCTGCTCCATGCGTACGTCGGACACTCCCAGGGCGAGCAGCAGGTCACGGAGCTGCGCGACGTACGCCTTCGCGACCAGCGGCGCCTTCTCGCGGGTGCCGGGGATGGTCTTGGTGACGATCTCGATCAGCGGGATGCCGGCGCGGTTGTAGTCGACCAGCGAGTGATCGGCGCCGTGGATCCGGCCGGTGGCGCCGCCGACGTGCAACGACTTGCCGGTGTCCTCCTCCATGTGCGCGCGCTCGATCTCCACCCGCACGGTTTCGCCGTCCACCTCGACGTCCATCCAGCCGTCGAAGGCGATCGGCTCGTCGTACTGCGAGGTCTGGAAGTTCTTCGGCATGTCCGGGTAGAAGTAGTTCTTGCGGGCGAAACGGCACCACGACGCGATCCGGCAGTTCAGCGCGAGACCGATCCGGATCGCCGACTCGACGGCCTTCTCGTTAACCACCGGCATCGCCCCGGGCAGGCCGAGGCAGACCGGGCACACCTGGGTGTTCGGCTCGGCGCCGAACCCGGTCGCGCATCCGCAGAACATCTTCGAGACGGTGTTCAGCTCGACGTGCACCTCGAGGCCCATCGTCGGGTCGAACCCCGCCAGCGCCTCCTCGAACGACAGCACCTTCTCGGCGGTCCGGGTGGTCATGCGCTCGCTCCTCTCAGGGCCGGCGCCAGCTCGGGTGCGCGGGCCAGCAGGGGACCGCCCCAGCGTCGGGTCAGCAGCGTCTCCAGCGCCGCACCGACCCGGTAGACCCGGTCGTCGGCCATCGCCGGGGCCAGCACCTGTACGCCGGTCGGCAGCCCGTCCTCGTCCGCGAGCCCACTGGGCACCGAGATGCCCGGGACGCCGGCGAGGTTCGCGGGGATGGTGGCGAGGTCATTGAGGTACATCGCGACCGGGTCGTCCAGCTTCTCGCCGAGCCTGAAGGCCGTCGTCGGCGCGGTCGGTGACAGCAGCACGTCGACCCGCTCGAACGCGGCGGCGAAGTCCCGGCTGACCAGGGTGCGGACCTTCTGCGCCTGACCGTAGTAGGCGTCGTAGTAACCGCTGGACAGCGCGTAGGTGCCGAGGATGATCCGGCGCTTGACCTCGTCACCGAACCCCCGGTCACGCGAGGCCCGCATCACGTCCTCGGCGCTCGGCGCCTCGATCCCCTCCGGCAGCACCCGAAGTCCGTAGCGCATGGCGTCGAACCTTGCCAGGTTGGACGAGGCCTCCGCCGGCAGGATCAGGTAGTAGGTCGCCAAGGCGTGCACGAACGTCGGGCAGGACACCTCGACCACCTCGGCGCCCGCGTCCACCAGCAGCTGCACCGACTCGTCGAACCGCTGCTGCACGCCGGGCTGGTAGCCCTCACCGGTGAGCTCGGTGACCACGCCGATTCGCATCCCGCTCAGGTCGCCCGTCGCACCCTGCCGGGCGGCGGCCACCACGGCCGGCAGGGGCTGGTCGATCGAGGTGGAGTCCATGAGGTCGTGCCCGCCGACCACCTCGTGCAGCAACGCGGCGTCCAGGACCGTGCGGGTCACCGGGCCCGCCTGGTCAAGGCTGTTCGCCAGCGCCACCAGGCCGTAGCGGGAGACCCCGCCGTAGGTCGGCTTCGCCCCGACCGTCCCGGTCACGGCGGCCGGCTGGCGGATCGAGCCGCCGGTGTCGGTGCCCATCGCCAGCGGCGCCTCGAAGGCGGCGACCGCCGCCGCCGACCCGCCCCCGGAGCCGCCCGGGATGCGGTCCAGGTCCCAGGGGTTGTGCGTGGGCCCGTAGGCGGAGTGCTCGGTGGAGGAGCCCATCGCGAACTCGTCCATGTTGGTCTTGCCGAGGATCGGCAGGCCGGCCGCGCGGAGACGCGCGACCACCGTGGCGTCGTACGGCGGCACCCAACCCTCGAGGATCCGAGAGCCGCAGGTGGTCGGCAGTCCCCGGGTGGCCAGCACGTCCTTGACCGCGATCGGCACCCCGTCCAGGGTCGATGCGGGCGGTCCCGAGGCGCGGCGCTCGTCGGAGGCGCGGGCCGCCGCGAGCGCGCCCTCCGCGTCGACGTGCAGAAACGCGTGAACCGCAGCGTCAACGTCGGCGATCCGGTCCAGGTGGGACTGGGTCAGCTCGACCGATGTGGTCTCCCCCGACGCCAGCGCCTCCGCCAGCTCGGCGGCGGTGCGACGAGTCAGTTCGGTCATGCCTCCTCCCCCAGGATCCGGGGGACGCTGAAGCGCTGCTGCTCAGGTTCGACCGGGGCGCCGGACAACGCCTCCTGGGCGGTCAGGCTGGGCCGGACGACATCCGCACGGAACACGTTGGTCAGCGGCAGGGGGTGCGAGGTCGGAGGTACGTCGTCGGCAGCGACGTCGTTGATCGACGCGATCGCCTCGAGGATCACCACGAGCTGGGGGGCCAGATGGTCGAGCTCGGTGTCGGACAGGTCGATCCGCGCGAGGTCGGCCAGGTGGGCGACCTCGGCACGGGTGATCTCGGGCATGGACGAGTGCTCCTCGCGACGGTCGGTGGCAGGTTGCGCACTGGGCAGACGCTCCATCCTAGGCAGCCGTCCGGGACGCCCGGGGCCAGCCATGCCATCCGGGGACGCACCGCGAGGATCGCGTTGGGTCGCGACGGGCGGTACGTCGAGCTGGAGACGACTCGAGGGATCGTCGCTAGGACGGCGGGCCGTGGGCGAGCAGCGCCTTGAAGCCGTCCTCGTCGAGCACCGGCACCCCGAGCTGCTCGGCCTTGTCTGCCTTGGACCCGGGTGAGTCGCCGACGACGACGTAGGCGGTCTTCTTCGACACCGACGACGACGCCTTGCCGCCGCGCGCCACGATCGCCTCCTTCGCCTGGTCGCGGCTGAAGTCGGTCAGTGAGCCGGTCACCACGATGCTCATCCCCTCCAGGGTCCGTGGAACCGAGGCGTCGCGAGCGTCGGCCATCCGGACTCCGGCGTCGGCCCACCTGCGGACGATATCGGTGTGCCACTCCCCCTCGGGGCCGTCGAACCACTGGCGCACCGACGCGGCGATCGTGGGACCCACCCCCTCCGCACCGGCGATCGCCTCGACGTCGGCCTGCCGGATCGCCTCCATCGACCCGAACTCCCGGGCCAGCGCGCGGGCGGCGGTCGGGCCCACGTGCCGGATGGACAGGCCCACCAGGGCCCGCCACAGCGGCCGATCCCTGGCCGCGGCGAGGTTGTCCAGCAGCCGCTGGCCGTTGGCGGAGAGGACCGGTGCGTCACCCTCACCCTTCTTCGGCGCCCGGGTGAACAAGGCGGTGCGCAGCAGCTTGTCCTCGGTGAGGTCAAACACGTCGCCCTCGTCGGTGATCACGCCGGCCTCGAGCAGCGCGACCGCCGCCTCGTAGCCGAGGCCCTCGATGTCGAAGGCCCCCCGGCCCGCGACGTGGAACACCCGCTCACGGACCTGCGCCGGGCAGGCCCGGTGGTTGGGGCAGCGGAGGTCGGCGTCGGCCTCCTTCTCCCGCGCCAGCGTGGTCCCGCACGAGGGACACTGCGTCGGCATCACCCACTCGGCAAGGCCCTCGGGCCGCAGCGCGAGCACCGGGCCGACGATCTCCGGGATCACGTCGCCGGCCTTGCGCAGCACCACCGTGTCGCCGGGCCGGACGTCCTTGCGCCTCACCTCGTGCGCGTTGTGCAACGTGGCCATCTCCACCGTCGACCCGGCCACCCGGGTCGGCACCATCCGACCGAACGGGGTGACCCGTCCGGTGCGGCCGGTGTTCACCTCGATGCTCAGCAGCTCGGCGTTGACCTCCTCGGGAGGGTACTTGAACGCGATCGCCCACCGCGGCGCACGGCTCGTCGACCCGAGCCGCCGCTGCAGGGACACGTCGTCGATCTTCACCACGACACCGTCGATCTCATGGTCCACGTCGTGCCGGTGCTCGCCGTACCACTCGATGAACTCCATCACCGCGGGCAGGTCGGGCAGCACCGTGGCCCGGTCGCTGGTCGGCAGCCCCCACGTCCTCAAGGCCTCGTAGGACTGCGACTGCGACACCGGGGTGAAGCCCCTGCGAGCGCCCAGCCCGTGGCAGACCATCGCGAGGTCCCGGGTGGCGGTGACCCGCGGGTCCTTCTGCCGCAACGAGCCGGCCGCGGCGTTGCGTGGGTTCGCGAAGGGCGGCTTGCCGGCGTCCCGCATCGACTCGTTCAGGCGCTCGAAGGCCGCCACGGGCAGGAAGACCTCGCCGCGCACCTCGACCAGCTCGGGCACCGGGTAGTCCGTCGTGCCGGCCAGCCGGTGCGGCACGTTGTCGATGGTGCGCACGTTGGGGGTCACGTCCTCCCCGGTCCGCCCGTCGCCGCGGGTGGCCGCGCGCACCAGCCGGCCGCCCTCGTAGAGCAGGTTGACCGCCAGCCCGTCCACCTTGAGCTCGCACAGCATCGCCGGGTCCTCCGCACCGTCCCGGGCGACCCGGGCCCGCCAGCTCTCCAGCTCCTCGAGCGAGAACGCGTTGTCCAGGCTCATCATCGGCTCGAGGTGGTCGACGGCAGTGAACTCGGTGGAGACGGCACCGCCCACCTTCTGCGTCGGCGAGTCCGGTGTCCTCAGCTCAGGAAACTCGGCCTCGAGGTCCTCGAGCCGACGCATCCGCTGGTCGAAGTCGGCATCGGACAGCGTCGGGTCGTCGAGCACGTAGTAGCGCCACCGGGCATCCTCGACCTCCTCCGAGAGCTCCCGGTGCTCCTCACGGGCCCGCGGTGGCGCGGCGTCGACCCGGGTGCCACTCAAGGTCTCGGGGATCTCGCCTTCCTGCGCCATGGCACCCATCTTGCCGTGCCCCGCCGACAGTCCGGCAGGCCCGCCGTGACCAGTCCAGGACGGGCCTCGCTGCGAACCACGCTGCGACCCGTCGTCCGGCACGCCCGAAGGACCCTGATGCCTGCACCGTCCCTGATCAGCAGCAACGCGCCCGGACGCCCGCGTGGGCTGGTGCTGATGCTGCACGGCGGGCGTGCCGACGGGCTGGGTGCGGTCGAGATGCGCGCCCCCTCGTGGCGCCGCTCCTGGGCGATGATGATGCAGATCTCGGGGCGCTTGAACGGCGCCGGGGTCGACGTGTGGCTGCTGCGCTACAGCGTGCGCGGCTGGAACGCCGGGGTCGCCGCGGAGCCGTCGCCGCTCCCTGACGCGCGCTGGGCGCTCGAGGAGGTACGACGCGAGCGCGGCGATGTGCCCGTCGTACTGCTCGGGCACTCGATGGGCGGACGGACGGCGGTCGCGGTGGCCGACGACCCGGGCGCCGTGGGTGTGGTCGCGCTGGCCCCCTGGCTGCCGCCCGGCGAGCCCGACGCATTACTGGCGGGCAAGCGCCTCGCCGTGGCACACGGCCGCCGGGACAGGATCACGGCGCTGCAGCAGAGCCGGACCTTCTGCCAGGGCGCCCAGCGGGTCGCCTCGAGCGTCGAGCTGGTCGACATGGTCGGGTGGGCCACTACATGCTGCGCTCGGTGCGCGCGTGGAACCTGTTCGCGGTCAGCCGTTGCCTGGACCAGCTCGGTCTTCCCGGACGGTGACCCCATACGTTTGCGTGCAGCATGCATGCGGTCTACCCTCTGAGATAGAACGGAACTGTTTCGTTTCGTCCCTGTGATCGGGAGAGAAGGGTCGGCCATGAACCGTGGAAAGCAGGCATCGCTGCGCCCCCGGGTCGAGGGCGAGCGCGAGGCACAGGTCCTGGATGCTGCGATCGCCCTGCTGGCTCGGGTGGGCTACGACAAGATGACGATGGACGCCATCGCGACGGAGGCCAAGGCCGGCAAGGCCACGCTCTACCGTCGCTGGTCGACCAAGTCCTCCTTGGTCGTCGACGCCATCCTGCGCAGCAAACGGGCCCTGCAGGTCCCGGACGTGGACACCGGCACCCTGCGCGGGGACCTCATCGCGATGGCCTGCGCGGACGGAGGCATCAGCGACGAGCGGTCGGCGCAGGTGATGGCGGGCATCATCACCGCCCTGCATCACGACCCCGACTTCGCCGAGGAGTTCCGCACCCGCGTCGTGGGCCCGAAGGTCGAGGCGTCGCGTGCCGTTTTCCAGAGGGCCCGCGGCCGGGGAGAGGTCACCGCCGACCTCGACCTCGACCTCCTCTCACCTGCCCTCGGCGCCATCATCATGCACCGCAGCTTCGTCCTGGGGCTCCCCGCGGACGAGAAGACCGTCACCCAGGTGGTGGACGAGATCATCCTGCCCGCGGCGACCCGCCGCTGACCGACAGCACCTTCGCTCGCCCCCTCTCCTGCAGCACCGAACGGCCGATGGCGCCCGAAGCGCCGGTCCATAGGCATCAACCACGCCCGAGACACCCGAGGAAACCTGATGACCATCACCACCCCGTCCCGCCCGGAGACCTCCTCCGGCTCGGGCCAACGCCACCTCGGCTGGGCCCTCGTGCTCATCTCGGTGGCCCAGCTGATGGTGGTGCTCGACGCCACCATCGCCAACATCGCCCTGCCGTTCATCAAGAGCGACCTGGGCATCGCCCAGGCGAACCTGTCCTGGATCGTGACCGGCTACGCCCTCGCCTTCGGCGGGCTGCTGCTGCTCGGTGGTCGCCTCGGCGACCTCTACGGCCGCCGACGGATGCTCATGGTGGGGGTCAGCATCTTCGCCGTCGCCTCACTGCTCGGCGGCCTCGCCTCCAGCGAGGGCCTGCTGCTCGGCGCTCGCGGCCTGCAGGGGCTCGGTGCGGCCATCGCGTCGCCCGCCGCGCTCGCGCTGATCACCACGACCTTCCCCGCCGGCCCCCAGCGCAACCGGGCGTTCTCCGTCTATGCGGCGATGTCCGGCGCGGGCGCGGCCGTCGGCCTGATCCTCGGCGGCTGGCTGACCGGTCTCGAGCCGACCTTGCTCGGGCACGTCGTCGACGGCTGGCGGCTGACGTTCCTGATCAACGTGCCGATCGGCCTCGCGGCGGCCGTGGCGGCCCCCCTGCTCCTCTCCGAGAGCGAGTCGCACCCCGGTGAGCTCGACCTGCCGGGCGCCCTCTCCGGAACCCTCGGCCTGGTCGGGGTGGTCTACGGCCTGACCCGCGCCGGCAACCGGCTCTACGGCTGGAGCGACCCCTGGACGATCGCCTCCCTCGTGGCAGGCGTCGCCCTGCTCGTCACCTTCGCCGGCATCGAGCGCCGCGTGAGCCACCCGTTGCTGCCCGTGCGGATCCTGGCCAACCGCACCCGCGCCACCAGCTTCGTGGTGATGATGCTCGTCCCGGCCGCGATGTTCTCGATGTTCTACTTCCTGAGCCTCTTCGTGCAGAACGTCATGGGCTTCTCACCCCTCAGGACCGGTGTCGCCTTCCTGCCGTTCAGCGCCGGCATCGTCCTGGGAGCGAGCGTGTCCTCGAAGCTGATCGAGAAGGTCGACCCACGTTGGATCGCAGGCGTCGGTACGGCGATGGCGGGAGCCGCCCTGTTCGGGTTCTCGCGGCTGCCCTACGACGACCGGATCGGTCACCTCGCGATCAACGCGCACTACTCCTCGAATCTGCTGCCCTACATCGTGCTGATGTCGGTGGGCATGGGTCTGACGTTCGTGCCGCTGACGCTGACCGCCGTGCACGGCGTGGGAGACCGCGACTCCGGCATCGGCTCCGGCGTCCTGAACACCATGCAGCAGGTGGGCGGCGCCCTGGGGCTCGCCACCCTCAGCACGGTCGCCGTGCACTTCACCCAGGACAAGGCCACGTCCCTGGGCGCCGCCGCGCAGGCTGCAGCCTCGCAGGGCGGGACGAGCGCCGGTCCGGACAAGCTGCACGCTCTGCAGCAGCTGATCGCTCAGGTCGCCTACACCGAGGGTGCGACCCACGCGTTCCTCACCGGCGCCGGGATGATCTGGCTCGGCACCCTGATTGCCCTGGTGTTCCTCAACGCCAGGCACCAGGACCTCGCCACCGACGAGGCGCCCGAGGGCGTCGGCGTCTGAGGCTCGCGTCGGTCGGGGCCGGGGCTCCGCGTGCCGGGTTGGGGGGGCACCGGGTCCCTGCCGCCGGTTTACCAGGGGATGTCGGCGCTCTGGCACTCCCCATGGGTCACGCCCCATGGGGAGTGCCCGAAATCCATGGGGAGAGCCACACACGGGCGCAAAACGCCTGCATACCATGGTAAACGGCCCCTCGTCGAAGCGGCCGAGCATCCAGGAGCGGGCCGGTGTGCCCCCAGCCACCCCCACAGCCTCAGGGGCGCAGGTTGGCGGCCACGGTCCGGCACAGGGCCAGGGCCTGTCGGGCCCACGCGGGGTCGGCGCCGGCCAGCCCGCAGGCCGGGGTGACTACCAGCGACGACGCGCCCTGCGGGTCCAGGCCGAGCATGTCCAGGAACCGCAGCACCCGCTCGGTCACCGACCGGTCCGAGAGCGGGCTGGCAGGAGCGCTC
>JAICWH010000093.1 GCA_025934895.1 Nocardioidaceae bacterium
CTAGCCCGCAGTGGACGATCTTCCCGAGGTCACCGGTCGCGGTCAGACCCACCGAGGTCGCCGGCGCGCCGGTCGCGTCGGCCAGCTCCAGGAGCACTACTCTGCTCTCCTTGGTGGCACCATGACATCGCAATCACCGAATCGATCCAGCACCACGCGTTCCAGTGCGCTCGTGGCCGCGGTCATCGAGGGGAGCCGCTGCCCCAGTTGGGCAGGGCGACCTGGTGGGCCCGGGTCAGGTCAAGTCCGGAGGGCTCTGCCCGCTCCACCATCTCACTCAGATGTGCGTCGCCCCGGAGCAGGTCGTCGACGAGCTCGCGTCGAACGGTTTCCTCTCGACGAACCAGCTCGCGACCCGCTTCGGCATGGCCGTCTGCAAACGACGCCACCGCGTCGTCCACTACCTGCAGCACCGCCCCTGCCGCCGCTCGGACCGCCCTGTTGTCGCGTTGCCGGATGACCGCTGGAAGCTCGGCCCACACGCGGCGGGCCGCGGACAGGGAGAGGTCGACACCTCGCCCGCCACCCGAAGCAGCCATTCGTCGTCCTCGACCGGAAACTGACGCCTACCGGTCCTCGATGCGCTGCCCTGCTGCGGGATACGTCCTTCTTCACGGGCAGTCCGTCCAGTCGCCGTCATCGACCCCGGGTACCTCTCACGTCCTTCGACCAGGCAACCCGGGTGGCTGCCGCCCAGGAGGCGGATCAGCCTACCTGCCCTGGCAGAAAGCCGTGGGGTCCCCGCACGGCAGCCGCCAGGCGCTGTTCGGGACCAAGCGGAGCCGTCGTCATCGGCCTCACAGGAGCGACCGTGTCCTCGGCGGAATCGGTCCGTTGATTGACGCCCGAGCGGGCGTCGGCCCCCACCGGTGCGGGCGGGGTGCCTTTCTCGAGGAACCTCAGTAGCTCGACCGGGAAGGGTAGGACGAGTGTGGAGTTCCTCTCCGCGGCAACCTCCACCACCGTCTGGAGCAGCCGCAGCTGCAGGGCCGCCGGGTGCTCCGCCATGACCTCGGCGGCCTGCGCCAGCTTCTCGGAGGCCTGCAACTCGCCATCGGCGGTGATGATCCGGGCGCGTCGCTCGCGTTCGGCCTCCGCCTGTCGCGACATCGAGCGCTTCATGGCGTCGGGCAGCGACACATCCTTGATCTCTACGCGTTCGATGTGGACCCCCCAGTCCAAGGCCGGACTGTCGATCATCAGCTCCATGCCCTGATTGAGGTGCTCTCGATCGCACAGCAGGTCGTCGAGGTCACTCTTGCCGATGATCGACCGAAGTGAGGTCTGCGCGACCTGTCCGATCGCCGCCAGGTAGTCCTGCACGTCGACCGCCGCACGAACGGGGTCCATCACGCTGAAGTAGACGACGGCGTCCACGCGAACGGTGATGTTGTCGCGGGTGATCCCGTCCTGTGCCGGGACCGGCATGGTGATGATCTGCATGTTGACCTTTTGCAGCCGGTCAACGATCGGAATCAGCAGGGCCATACCTGGGCGCAGAGGCGTCCCGCGCACCTGCCCGAGTCGGAACACGACGCCGCGCTCGTACTGCTTGATCACGCGCAAGCTCGACGCGACACCGGCGATTCCAAGGGCACAAAGGACTCCCAGAGCCCCCAACAAGATGTCCATGTTCAGCTCCTCTCCGCGTCCGCTCACGTCGTGGGCCCGAGGATGGCCACGCGGATGCGTGGGCGTCCTTGTTGACGTCCCCTTTGACTCACCGGGCCTGGAGCGCAATTGTCCCGCGGACGAGCGGTGCCGGCGATGCCGGCGATCGGTCACCGTTCACCATCTGTATTGCCGGTGGCCGGCAAGGCAAGAATCGTGGGTCTCAGACCCGTGTCGGCGTGGCACGCAATATCTGCGCAAGGATCGCCGCCTGGCTGATCTCGACCTGCTTAGTGGCAGTGAGCAGCGTCAGCCGGTCGTGGGAGGTCATGAGCTGCAGGTGCCGCAGCGCCGCCGCCCGTTCCGGGTCTTCGAGCTCGTGACGGTAGCGCGCCGCGAACTCCTCGAACCTCTCGGGCGCATGTCCGTACCACTTGCGTAGGGCATCCGACGGGGCAACCTCCGCACACCACTCGTCCAGCTCGGCGCGGGCCTTGCTTACTCCCCGCGGCCACCGCCGGTCCACCAGCACGCGGATGCCATCGTCGTCGACGGGATCGTCGTAGATCCTGCGCAACCGTACGTCGGGCGCCTCTGTCACCATGTGCCTCCACCGATCGACGCGTCGCCGCCTCAGCGCTGCCAGGACGAGGCCACGACTGCTCGTCCTATGGTGCCGCACCCACGCTGGCACAGTCACCGCTCACGCTCGGTCGAGAGGCTGCGCGCAGCCTGCCGACGCTCAGCAAGACCGGCGACCTCCCGGACACCCTCCATGCCGGCGACGGGACCGTCGCTCGCTAGAGCCTGCTCCGGGGTGGCTCGGCCGCTGTTCTCGCAGGCCCCGGTTCTGGTCGATCACCGTGGCCGCGGCCGTCATGGATTGCCAGTCACCGGCAAGGAAGCCGCGCAGTTGTCGACCGAAGCCGGACGGGGATTCCCCGGCCACTGCGCGGCATCGTGAAGAGCGAGCCTCCCAGCCAGCCGCACCAGGCGCGGCGTCACGGTGGTCCCATCCAGCAGGAAGACAGGTGCAATGACGACAACGCCCAGACAGCAGACCCGTCCAGTCGACCTGGGGAACGAGGGCTGGGCGTGGCCGACGCCGTGGATCGGGTCTGCGCCACCAGCCGTGACCGTAGCGAAATCGACTCCCGGATCCAGCGTGCTGAACAGGCTGTTCGCCGACGAGGGACAAAGCCCTTGGCTCGACCACCTGAACAGGGCGGACATATCCAGTGGCGGCCTGGGTCGCCGGGTGGCCGCCGGGATCCGTGGGGTCACTGCCAACCCGGCCGTGCTCGCCCGGGCCCTGGAGACCTCCCCCGCGTACGACGAGCAGCTGTCTTGGCTCCTCTCCACGGGCTGCACCGCGGAAGAGGCCTACCGGGAGGTGGCCGCCACCGACGTCCTGGCCGCGTGTGCCCTGCTACGCCCCGTCCACGAGTCGTCACAGGGTGCGGACGGGTTCGTGTCCATCGAGGTGGCACCCACCCTGGCGCGCAGCACGCGCGGAGCCATGGCGGCGGCCCGCCGACTACAACAGCGCATCGACCGACCCAATCTGCTGGTCGCGATCCCCGCGACCATGGAGGGCGTTTCCGCGATCCAGGCGACTGTCGCAGCGGGTCGCAACATCCACGCCACCTCGATCTTCTCCATCGGTCGCTACGCCGCGGTGATCGATGCCTACCTGTCGGGCCTCGAGGTGTTCGTGGAGGAGGGCGGCGACCCGTCTGCCGTTCACGGTGTCGCGTCGCTCTCGTTGAGCCCGGTGGACGCAGAGGTCGACCGACGGCTCGACCGTCTGGACAGCAGAGGCGCTCGTGAGCTGCGCGGCCTGGCTGCGGTGGCCCAAGCCAAGCTCGCCTACCGGCTGTTCGAGGAGTGGTTCTCGACCCAGCGGTGGGCCCGGCTCGCTCGCTGTGGTGCATACCCGCAACGCCTCCTGTGGGCGTCCGCCGGGACGGATCTCCAGATGGATCCCATCAGCACCTACGTCGAAGATCTGATCGCGCCGAACACGGTGCACACGCTTACCGAGGCAACGGCCGCGGCGCTGCAAGAGAACGCCCTGGCGGCGCCGGCTCGCGGCATCGACGCCCGTCGGGCCGCTGCTGTCTTGTCTGACCTCGCGGCCATCGGCATCGACCTGGATGAGCTCGGCGTCCTACTCGAGGACCGGACTGCCGAACTGGCCCGGCGCTCGCTGGACGGTGTCCTGGAGCGGCTGAGCGCAAGGCACGGACGGCGATGAAGATCTACGGGGCTATGTGGCTGGTCGTGAGTGTCCCACTGGCCGTGGTAGGCATGGGCCTGGCTCTCGTCCTGTCACCGGTCGGGCTCGCGTGTGTGTTCATCGCCTTCGCCGTGGTCGGCGCCATGGTGACGCCGTACGCGATCAGCAACTTCGGGGAGCGTCCCCGGCGAGACCGCGTCCGACTCACGGTGACCGGCGCGCTGATCGGTGGGACGACGGCCGGCGCGATCGCCGGCTTCGTGGTCCTCCTGGGAGCTGGCGTCTGCTTCCTAGCCGTCCTCGTCCTGGCCGGCTCGCCGCCCGCTGCGGGTGCCTACATTCGCTGGCTGCGATCGACCCCCGCCCCGTCCGCCGCCCAGCTGGACACGGTGGCGCGGGCGCTCGCCTACACCAGTCCGGACTGCGTGCCGTTCCTGCCGCCCACGGGGCTGGACCGGCTCACCGATGAGCAGCTGTGCCAAGCCTGGCGCGCCAGCTACACGACCTTGCAGCAGCAGTCCTCGGCGAACCACAAGATGGCGACCGTGGCGGAGCGACAGGAGTACCTCGACGAGTTCGAGCGACGGAACCCGAACGGATTCGTGGCCTGGCTCGCGTCTGGCGCCCGGGCACCGGGCAACCCGTTGCCGTACCTCATCGGGACACGCTACGACAGCCCCACGATCAACTGGGACGAGCTGACCCGCGGACAGGACCGGTGAACACCTCTCTAGAAGGCACTCTTGTTGACGAAACACAGATCCCGAGTTCAACCTTCAAGTTCTACATCACAAGAAGGTTCGGAAGGCTCCAGGCCCGCGATTCGCTTCCCGCGCGGATGGTGTCGGTGACCGGCTCCCCTACGATCGATTCCAGGGTCGCGAGTATCTCGACTTCGGACTTGCGAGAGAGGCGGAGGGCCTGCTGATGGGCTGTCGGGAGCTTGTCGGGAAAGGTCTCAGCCAGTCGCGTCAGCAGTCCCGCCGAACCGAGAAGGGCCATACCGTGCTCAACCATCCACTGGCGCGCGAAGTGCACGGTGTTGTCGGTGAGCAGGATGTCGGCCTCGGCGCTGAACGCGACCGCGAGGACGTGGCGGTCTTGCATTTCCATCTCGATCACAGCACCCGAACTGCGCGCGGCAGCCGAACGTGGGTCGACTCCGAGCCCAGAAGACCGACAGTGGTGCCTGGCTGAGTTCAAAGAACTGGGTGGCCGAGTACCAGCGCAACAAGCACAGGCGCGTCAAGGGCTCCACCGCCAAGGGCTCCGAGTGATATGCGAAGCCGCAAGAATCGGCGTCCGACGGCGGCCCGCCAGGCCGCCGTCTGACCGACCCGCTCTCTATCTTATCTACTGCATCACCGACGTTTCAGTAGATGGTTTCAGTACTGTCAACCGGCAGGATTGACACCGTGAGCGATCTGCAAGCCGAGCTGGAAAGTCTGCGGATCGAGAACGCGCGCTTACGCAAGCTTCTGAGACTCACTGACGCCGAGGCGGCTCCAGCTCGGGGCACGCAGGTAGCCTGGTTCGACAAGGCACCGGGTCAAGTGGATGCGCGTTCCTCCTCGCGGGCCAAGGTCGGGTTCTATGCCGCGTTGTTCGGTGCACGACGCGACGTCTACGCCGTGCTCTGGGAGAACGCCCGCACCGGCAGGTCGGGATGGATGCCCGCCGTCGAGGGCGGCTGGCACAAGGGGCGTTCTGCCTCCGACATACGACACCTGCCGCTGACGCCCGAGGTCTTGGCCGCGCATCTGACCGGCGACGTCCATATCGGCCTGTATCCCACGCTCGCCGGCGACCAGCCCTGCTGGCTCGCCGCCGACTTCGACGGCCAGGCGGCCTTGCTCGACGCGCTGGCCTACCTGAAGGCCGCCCGAGCGGTGGGTGCGCCAGCCGCGCGAGAAGTGTCTCGCTCCGGGATCGGCGCGCACGTGTGGATCTTCTTCACAGATCCCGTGCCGGCTGCAACCGCGCGCCAATTCGGGACTGCGCTGGTTCGCGAGGCCATCGCGATCCGTGTCCGGATGGACCTGCGCTGCTACGACCGGCTCTTCCCCTCCCAAGACGTACTGCCCGGGCGGGGCCCCGGCAACCTGATCGCGGCGCCGCTCCACGGCAAGTCACGCAAGCTCGGCACCACAGTATTCTTGGATCTGGCCACGCTGGAACCGTTCGGGGACCAGTGGGACTACCTCTCCACCCTGGAGCGCCTCACCCCGACGCAAGTCACGAAGCTCGCCTCGGCGCTCCGGGAACCCACGGTCGGGGTCCGCGTCGACCGCGCCCGGCCCGCTGCCGCACGAGTTGGGACTCCTGGTCGCCCCGCCCGGCTCTGGGAAGACCGGTCACGGCCTGTGCCGTCATCGCCCAGCGAGCCGTTTCCACGCTCGTGCTGGTCGACCGCAAGACGCTCGCCGACCAGTGGCGCCGCGAGATCACCGAGCTCCTCGACCTCAAACCGGGGCAGCTCGGCGGCCGATCCAAGCTCACCGGCATCGTCGATATCGCCACCTTGCAGACACTCGCCCGCCGATCCGACCTCGCCGAGAAGCTCGGCACCTACGGCCAGGTCATCGTCGACGAGTGCCAACACGTCCCGGCAGCCGCGTTCGAGGCCGCCGTCCGTGCCATCCCCGCGCGCTACTGGGTCGGGCTCACCGCCACGCCTTACCGCCGCGACGGCCTCAACGACCTGATCGGCTTCCAACTCGGCCCGGTCCGCCACACCTTCACTCACGCCGACCCCGACACCCTCGAAGGCGCCGGTGCTGACCGGCCCCGCCCCGTGCTGATTGTGCACGCGACCTCGTTCCGGCTCCAGGACCCAGTCGATCTGTCCATCCCGGGCGCCATCGCAGGCGTCCATCGCGCACTGACCGAAGACGAAACACGCAATGGCCAGATCCTCACCGATGTGATGGAGGCACTCGCTCGCGGCCCCCACTGCCTTGTCCTCGCCCAGCGAACCGGCCACGTCGACCACCTCGCCGCGGCACTCGCCGAGCGAGGGCTGGACCCGGTCGTCCTCAAGGGCGGCATGGGCGCCAAGCAGCGCGCCACAGCCATCAGGCGACTCACCCCGTCCGATTCCGACTCGCCGCTGCTTGTGGTGGCGACGGGCCACTTCCTCGGCGAAGGCTTCGACTGTCCCCCACTCGACACGCTGTTCCTGGCAGGCCCCGTCTCGTTCAAGGGACGCCTCGTCCAGTACGCCGGCCGCGTGCTCCGCGCCCATCCAGGCAAGCTGACCGCCGAAGTGCACGACTACCACGACGTCGAGGTGCCAGTTCTCGCGGCCGCACTCGCCAAGCGCACACCCGGCTACCTCAGCCTCGGATTCCCCGACCCGCGCAGGCCGGGGTAACGCCAACGCGAGCAGCGCCTGATCCGAGTGCTGCCCTGATGGAGACCAGACGTCACTGCCGGCGACCCCATCTGGTCCTCACCTGACAGCACCACTGCCAACCGGCGGATAGGCAACCCTCGTCCTGCACGCGCAGACAGCACGCCAGCTGGCGTTGTTCCGGCTCCGCGAGACGCTAGGCGGACCCTCCTGCGCGGTCGGCCGTGGGCACAGAAGAGCTTGCATCAACGCGCTCTCCCCACGCTCTCCGTCGTCGAGGGGTCTTCGCCGCTCAACATTTCGACATCGCCACTGCGATCGATTGCCTCCAACACCGATATCCGATCCGTGTGGTAGATGTCGACGACCCAACCGGTGACCTTCTCAAACGGTGAGCCCACACGGGGTCGGCCCGGTCGTCGCTGCCCGGACCCGGATCCTGGTCGACGTCGAGTCGCAACCGGTTCGCGTCCTGGACCGGGACCGCTCACCTTGACACCTTATGCTGCACCTCGCCGCAGCCACCCAGGTCCGGCTCGACACTGAACGCGCCCTGAAGGCCATTGATTCAACGTCAACGGTCGTTGTTGTGTCAGTTCGGGGATTGGTAGTACAGATATCTGCATACACGTCATGCAACGTTGATCACCCGCATAACTCAGCTGGGTTGAGGTCCCCTCTCGGCGCCGGTCGAGCGAAGCAGCCCATAATGCAGCACATCCGGGCATCGGCTCTCGTGGCCGCCTGCTAGGTCGTCAGCGCACGTCGAGGACGGCTGTCTCGAAGCCGACAACGACGGGTGGCTGCGGAAAGGCGAAGTCGCCGAGGGACGCCAGAGCCGGCAGGAAGTGGGCCGCGTTGAAATGGTCGAGGCCGTGTGGGTCTGCACATGTCTGGACGACTTGCCATCCGTCCTCGACGGGCCCCGCGGCGAAGACAAGGCGCCCGTCTGGAGCCGGGACATCGCCCATGGCGTCTGCCAGCGCACGGAAGTGATGCTCCCGCGCTCCGGGGAACCGGGCCAGCCTGACGAAAGCCGACTGGGAGCACCTCCACATCCTGCAAGGGCGGCGCGCGAACAGCACCTCAGCCGACCGGAAGCCTATCGTCATTGCGGTAGGGCCGAATCCGAGCGCTCATCGGCATTGTGCCGATTGGGCGCAGTGCGGGCTATCCGATGAGCGGGTGCATCCGTATTCACTGAACACTTCGGTCAGAGTTCTTATCACGTCACTGCTCGAGCCCAATCACGACGCTGCTCAGCAGGCAACCCTCGGAGCTCGTTCGCCACCCATGCGAGACGCCTGGCAGGTAGACGCAGTCGCCCTGTTCGAGTGCAACGTCTGCCAAGTCAAGCAAGAGTGTCGTGCCTCCAGCCAGGATGCATATGAAATCCAGCGTTGCCGAGTGATGCATGGGGACCTGGCTCCGGGGAGCGTATGTCGACGCTCCCCATACCGCGACGCTTTCACGCACCGGCCACCCGTAGTCGGCGAGATCGACAAGTGGACCTGACTGAGCACGGTCCAGAGTCGAGGGCATGCCGCGGAGTACGGCGTCCATCAGGACCATCGGCGGCTGGGGCCGCATCCCAGCGCCGGACCCTGACTGCGCCGCGGGAAGGCTGAGCGAGCGTGACTTGATAACGAGGCTTCGGGCACGCTCGTCGGTTCCGGTCTCAACGAATTTCATGGGTGACCGCCCCTTTTCAGCAACTGTGACGCGATGCATTCGGCCCGGCTTCCTGGACGCTCACAGTACTGGGGTCCGGCCGCCCTGGTTCGGTGCCGCCAGCATCCGTCGCCCTCGTGCCAGCGTCCCTTACGCCGGCAGATCCGCCAAACGTCGAGAACAGGTGGCGAGCCGGACGTTCGACACGCGGCGTCAGGCCACGGCGTGGGTCGCACCCAACGAGCAGCACTCGCCCGCGGCGTCGACCCTCGGGCCGGTCGACGTACCGTCCGAGTCCTGCTGCCCGAGTGGCTCGCCGAGCGGGAGCACGCGGTCTCCCGCAAGACCTACGTCGCCGACCGGGCACTCCCACGGCTCAGGCCACCGGCGCTGGTCGCCTGCAGATCGGCTCCGTCAGCCGAACGCGAGGTCACCCGCGCTTTGCTCGCACTCAACCGCACAGGTTTGGCCGAGTCATCGGTCAAACGGTTCCGCGCCTCACTCTCATCGTTCTTCGCATGGGCGGTCCGTGAGCGCTTGATCGCCACTAACCCGGTGACGGACACTCGGGTTCCTGTTGGCCGCGGGGTGCGTACGGCGATTCGTCCGTTCGCAGAGGACGAGCTGGAGGCGTTCCATCTGGCTGTCTCCGTCCGCGACCAGCAGCTGGCCGACGCGTTGCTGATCGCCTCCTGGACCGGACTGCGCTGGTCCGAGCTGCGCGAGGTTCGGGTGCGCGACTTCGTCCGGGTCCCGATGCCGGTGCTCCTGGTCAGCCGGGCCGCACCCGAGGGAGCGAAGGCAAAGGTGACCAAGTCCGGCAAGAGTCGACGGATGCCGGTCGCCGACCGGGTCCTCTCACTTGGTGGAGGCATGCGCGGACGGCAATCGGCCTGATGACCTGCTGTTCACCACCAGGACCGGTCACCAGAAGGAGGCGGCATGACCGGGCCGAGAGCAGGGTGAGCAGGGTGTTGATGACGGGGCCGTTGGCTCCGTACCAGCCCTCGTTCAGCGAGGTCGCTCATAGCGAATGGCATCGGGCAGCAGGTAGTCCTCGGCGACGTCGGTGCGGCCGCTCAGGACCTCGACGGTGGCGATCACATCGCGTGCCGCCGCGACATCGTGGACGCGCACGATCCCTGGCTGGGCCGCGAAGTAGGCCAGCGCCGCATGGGTGGCCGCGTCACGGCCGCGGGGCGTCTTCCCGGTGATCGCGCCGAGAAAATCCTTTCGGGACAATGCGAGCAGGACCGGACGCCCAAAGGCACGAACGTCGTCCAAGCGGCGGAGAACCGCGATGGTCTGGGCCGGCGTCTTGGTGAAGTCCGGGCCAGGATCGACTATCAGCGCCCGCTCGTCCAACCCCTGCGTGATCGCGACCCGCATGCGCTCGGTGAGAAACTGCACTACGTCGGCAGTGACGTCGACATAGAGGTCACGGTCTTGAAGTCGCTGTTTGGGCCGCGCACGGGTGTGCATCAGGACCAGCGCTGCACCGGCGCCGGCACACATGCCAGCGACCTCAGGGTGCTGTAGTCCGCTGACGTCATTGACGATGTGTGCGCCAGCATCGAGGACCGCCTCCACGACGAGGGGTTTGTAGGTGTCGACGCTGACGAGGACGTCCGGCCGCTCCTTCACCAGCCACTCGACGATCGGCAGCACCCGGTCCCGCTCGAGATGGGCGTCGAGCTCGGGAACGTTGGTGATGGCGGACTGGCCGCCGACGTCGATCATGTGGGCTCCCTCGTCGACCAGCCGGGCCGCAAGGTCGATGCGGGCGCGGGTGGACGGGTTCACACTGGCGTCCGAGAAGGACTCCGGGCTGGCGTTGACGACGCCCATCACGAGCATGCGGTCGACGCAGTGCACCCGGCCGTGGACCAGCAGCTCCTGTGCACTCATCCGGCCAATCCGTCCGCCGGCGGACGCTCGGTGAAGTCCAGCAGCCGGCCATGCGGGGCGACCTGTTCGCCCTCGTGGTGAAACTGGCAAAGCACCGTGGGCGGGTCGTCGCCGAGGTTGGCGCGGCGTGCCAGCACCGCGGCCAGAATCTGCGCAGCCATGCCGCCGAGGTCACGAAGTGACTGGTGTCGATGTGCCCGACGACCGAGGTCGACTTGGGCGATCGCGTCTAGGCCGAGCAGGTCGAGGGTGTCAATGAGAACCGTGGTCTCGACGGCGTAGCCGGTCGGGATCGACAGACGGGCGAGATGTGCGCGTCTTGCCGCCCACTCCCCAGCGAGCGGCTGGATGACGCCGGCCAATTGCGGGACAAGCAGGTTGAGCAGCGGTCGCGCTACCAGCTCGGTGACTCTGCCACCCTCGTACTCCCCCGCGTCCGCGCCATCGAGGAGGGGTCGTTGGTAGAAGCCCTTTACCAGGGCCACCTTCTCGTCGGTGAGGAGCGCGCCGAGTAAACCCGGCACGAAATGTGTGTCCCAGTCGATTAGGTCGGCGTCCATGAAGACCACGACGTCCCCCTGCGCGACGAAGAGCGACTTCCACATTGCCTCGCCCTTGCCCGGGAAGGTGCCGAGGTCGGGACGGATCTCCGCCGCACGGAATACCTTCGCGCCGGCGTCCTCCGCCACCGCAGACGTCGTGTCGGTGGAGTCCGAATCGATCACCACGATCTCATCGAGAAGATTAGTGGTCTCCATGAGAACATCCCGCACCTTGCTGACCACGGCGCCCACGGTGGCCGCCTCGTTGCGGGCCGGTACGACGAGGCTGACCCTGGTGCCCTGCTTGGCGTCCATGAGATCAGGCAGGGACCAATCCTGCCAGCGGTGCGTACGACGCGCGAACCAGTCCCCGCTCACGCAGTGACCCTACAGAGCGAAGTTGTCGCACCAGCTACCGGACTACTCGAATGGCACCGGGGCCCATGGTACGCCTACGTCAAGACCTTCACCTCGATCAACTGGACCGAGCCAGATCGGGTAGCCGATCGGGGCGACTGGATTGCCTGGACGAAGGCCGTCCCGGGCATGTACGGCCTGCTCGTAGAGTGCGGCAGCTCGGCCCCGTCATTCGCGGCGGGCGGCCTTCAGTTCGGATGGACCGACCCGCTCTACCAGGCTTTCAACACGGCAAACCCTGGACTCGTGGTCACGGCAGAGAGCAAGTACCGCGCTACTACACCCGAGGCGGCGAAGCGCGTCATGATTCACATGGCGAACGAGGGCAGGTGGAATCAGCGCTCGACGGGTGGTGACACCCCGTTCAAGTTCATCGCCGACTTCAACAACAGGGCAAGCGGCAAGGCTGCGATCCGGGAGCTTCGTGAGTTCCACTCGACCAGCGCGACCCAGCGCGTAGAGGAGCAAATCTGCGACGACATGCAGGCCGGGCGCCTGGCAATCGTGCCCACGGGACTGGCGACGTTGCGAAGACGATCTCGGAGAACACAGTGAACTTCTTGCTGTCCCGCGCCAACGAGCGTTACCGCTCGGGGCAGGACGCGGTTCCGTTCCAGATCGTCGTCGAGGAGGCTCACAACCTGTTCGAACGTGGCGCGAAGGACATTGCCGGAACCCGTGGGCGCGGCTCTCGAAGGGCCGCCAAATACCAGATCGGCCTCGTGTACGCGACCCAAGAGGTGTCCAGTGTCGACCAGCCCATCCTGTCGAACACGTCCAACTGGCTGGTGGTCCACCTGAAGGGCCCCAGGTTTGATGCCGCTCCTGTTTGAGTCCAGGAGGATGAGCACCATGCCGAAGAAGAGCGGTACGACTGGTCAATGACCATCAGGGCGAGTACCCCTCTTGACAGCTGCGGCGGCGGCCGTGGCCAAGCAGCTCGGTGTCGGCAAGGAGTCGGTGCGTCGCTGGGTCATCCAGTCCCAGGTCGACGGCGGTCAGCGTGCCGGCGCGACCAGCGAGGAGCTGGCGGAGATCAAGGCGCTCAAGGCCAAGGCCCGTCGCCTCGAGGAAGACAACGCGATTTTAAAGTCCCGTGAGCAACGCTCCCGGGCCACTGCGTAAGAAGTCCGGAAACGTCGTCGCTGCCTCCATCCAGCGCCACGACGCTGGAAGCCAGCGCTCAACGGTTCGCGATCACCTTCGCTGACCGCTGGTCGGGCCGCAGAAACTACGAATGAACGCCGGCGGAGCACCATTAGCGAGATGGACCTGTTGGACCGCCTACGCGGAACTGTGAACTCTCCTGACCATCAGGGTATTGGACTGGTTAGCTGTGTTTCCAGGCTACCGAGAACGCGCCGTTGGCGGCGATCGACCCCGTTTGGGCCTTGACCGTGCCGCCGGAGACCATGTCGATCTTGTCGGGCCTGAAGCTCGCCAGGGACTGACCGTTGGCTTTGGTTGCGCCGAAGTTGGCGGTGCCGAAGTTCGTCAGCGGCAGCACACCACCGGAGCTCGACGGAGCCTCGGCGATCACCTCGGCTGACGACCGCTGCGCCTTGGACTTCTGGGTGGTGTTGAACGTCCAGCCGCGGGTGCTGTCGGAGATCGTCAGGGTGAACGCGTTGCGGCCGCTGAAGTTCACCGACGCGCTCATCTGGTCACCGGGTCGGACGGGGTAGTTCGACGCAGACAGGTTGACCGGGAACTTCGGGTACATCTCGTACCAGGCGTAGTAGCTGGCCCGCCCGCCCGAGCAGTCTGCGTCGGTGCCGGTCTGCTCGACGGAGTTGCTGTTGTAACCGTCCAGCCCGACCCAGAAGCTCGAGTACGTCGTCTGGCTGGTGCAGCTCGCGGTGGGCTGGGTCCATGACGAGCTCACCGTCCTGAACGTCAAGTTGATCGCGGCATAACCGGCCCAGTTGGTGCTGGTGCTGTGGGTGACCTTGTGGATCGGTGCCCAGCGGTGCAGCGCGGTCGAGGAGTGATGCACAGCTGTCGAGGAGTGGGACTCGGCAGCAGACGCCGGAGCCGCGACCCCAATCGCGGTCACAAGAACAATCGCAAAGACAAGTCGACGCATGATGGCTCTCTCGTGAAGGCGACAAGACTCTTCAGCATGACAGCAGGTGCGGTGGTCCGCAATCGGACGCCAAGACAGAATTCGGATGACGACCTGCCCCGCAAATTGCTGGAAAGTCGGCGATCTCACCCTGGCTAAGCTATGGATGCGTGGGCGTTCTCTACAAGTCCTGGCTGCGCCACTGATCGTGTCGGAAGAATTCGCGTTTTCTCTCGAAACACTCTCACCAAGCGCTGAGCCGCGAAGAGCCCGCGCGGTCTCATACAGGGCCGTCACCTGTGGGACGAGGGAACTGATGAGACCGTCCGGTGCGCGCCGCTGGGCATCGGTGCACGTCCGAAGCCCGGTAATCTCGCTCCCCGGGCGCTCCGGCCGTTCCGCCGCCGTTGCGGAGTTTCGTTCGCGCGCTTGCCCTGGGTGAGGGGCTTCGGCGTCGCGCTGGCCTTATCGATGTGTTCCGCACACATTACCCCAGGAGTGCCGCGGTTGCGTCTGAGGATGCACACTGGGAGGAACCAATGCAATACGAATCCGCAGGTTCGACAGGCGCGCGGGGGCCGGCCTCGAAGTGTCAACAAGCGTGGCAGGACCGAGCGAACAACGAGCCAGCACAAGACGGCAACAGTGGAGACAGCGAACTCTGACGTGAAGCTGCCGTGGCTGGCGAGATTGAATACCACCAGCAACACATCGGCGAGGGTCGCCACCAGTGCGCCTGTAAAAGCGAGTGAAAATGTCAGAACGAGAAACGAAAAGCTGGCGTATTCGCCGCGGGTCATGTCGCGAACCAGGCTGCCCGACCCGCAGCGCGGACATCGGTTCACTCGATTGGTGTCTCGTCGGTCGAACCAGCGTTCGCCAACAGACTTCATCATCTCCGCGGCCAGGGCGGTCACCAGGCCGACGACAAGTGCATCCAGCCAGCCATTCACCGTCTCACCCGCCCCGTGCCCCGTGCTCCGGCTCAGCTCAACCACTTCGGGCGCTACACCAACCACGCTACGCGGCCGACGCGCGCTTCAGTCCCGGGAGACGGCACCAGGAATCGGCCGACGGGATCCATCGGACGTGCGGAGCGGACGGACCGGGCAATGCTGAGTCTTACCGCGGGTGTGTCTCCTGACGCATTTCGGAACCTGAGCCGGATGGACGTCGACGGCACCATCGTGTCTCCGGATCCGATCGCGGGCCCCCGCGGTCCCAGGAGGTCTTCGTCACGAATGTCGTGCCCCCACGGGGCCCGCGGCAGCGACCGGTTCATGGTCGCTGAGTTCGACTCCGACCTGATCTGGCTTCGCACTCGGGGGGGTATGAAGGTGCCTAAGCTAAGGGGAAGGTCCCTTTGCCGGGCAAGCATCCCAAACTGGACCGTCGCCAAGAAGCGCACCTGGTCTCGTCGGTGCACAGCGGCGAGTGCACCTCCCTCGAGGTCGGCGAACTCTTCTGCGTCGGCCGCTCGACCGTCTACCGCGCGATCGAACGCCAACGCGTCGAGGCCCAAGCCGGCGCCGTGAGGCTGTTGCCTTCAGTGCGTACGCGGCAAACGCGCGAGCAGCTCGGCGGACTCGTCGATGGGATCGGCATGGCGATGGACGATCTTCCAGTCGCCGTTCTCGCGCCGGAAGATGGTGGTGCTGCGGAGCATGTACGGCGTGGGTGCGGAGTCGCCGACCGAGGCGGTCGTTCGTTCGATCGCGAGC
>JAICWH010000219.1 GCA_025934895.1 Nocardioidaceae bacterium
CCGGGCCACCCGCAGCACCGTCCCGCCCGACCTGCCGTTCGTGCCCGAGGGCGCCGAGCCGGCCCTGCGGCTGGTCACCCGCGGCGCCGAGCGGGCGACCGACGAGGAGATCTCGGCCAACCCACGCGCCGCGTCCGTGCGGCTGCGCGCGGTCGAACGGGTCCGCGCCGGAGCAGTCGCGTGAGGTCTCGAGCCGGCCGTCGCGCGAGCAGCCTCCTCACCAACCACACCAGTCCTCAGCGAGGGGAACGCCGATGAGCACGTTGATGGACCAGGCCCGCAACCGGATGCCTCGGTTCGCGGAGGCAGCCGTCGAGAGGGCCCGCCTCACGCTGGTGCCGCGGCCGCTGGTCGGGCGGTCCTCGCGGGCGGCCCGCGTGCCCTTCGTGGCCCTGGTGTCGTTGCTGCTTGTGGGTGGCGTGGCCGGACTGCTGTTCTTCAACACCTCGATGCAGCAGGCGTCCTTCAAGGCAACGGCGATGGAGCAGCAGGCGCAGGTCCTCATCGCGCAGCGCCAGGGCCTGCAGATGCAGCTGGACACCCTGCGGGACCCGCAGCGGGTGGCGCTGCGAGCCAAGGCGATGGGCATGGTGCCGCCCGCGAGCCCCGCCTTCATCCGACTCGGTGACGGCAAGGTCCTCGGCACGCCGATGCGGGCCGTCGCGGACGACCGGTTCCCGATCACGCCCGGGCCGACCAAGAAGCCCGCCGACCTCGTGCAGACGCCGGTCATCGTGCCACCCGTCACCGTCAAGAAGACCGCTCGCGACAACCCGACCACCGTCGGCGCGGCGGGCGCGGCCGGGGCAGCTGCGGACGGTACAAAGAAGACCCAGACCGTGCAGACCGAGGCTCGAGGGAGGCGGCGTTGACGCAGGGCAGCCCCCCCGGCAGCCACCCGCCGCCTGCGCTGCGCCCGCGGCGCCGTCCGGACCGTCGGGGCCGTCGGGGCCGTCACGACCCGTCGTCGACGGCCCGTCGGCCGGGGGCCCGCCGCCTCCGCGGCACCTCCTTGGTCCGGCTGCGGATCACCTTCCTGCTGATCGCGATGGTGGTCTCCGTCTTCGCCACCCGGCTCTTCCAGCTCCAGGGCGTCGACGCCCAGGCCTACGTCGCCAAGGCCAAGGCCGAAGGGGTCGTGACCGTCGACCTGCCGGCGGTCCGTGGCTCGATCACCGACCGCAACGGCACCCCGCTGGCGGAGTCGGTGGACGGCCTGATGCTGGTCGCGGACCCGACGCTCACCGCCAGCCACGCCAGCGACATCGCCACGATCGTCGCCCGGCGTCTGCACCTCGACTACTTCGACGTCCGGCAACGGCTCCAGATGCCCCGCACGCACTTCCAGTACATCGCACGCCGGGTCCCGGCCAGCCAGGCACGAGCGGTGGTGGCGGAGATCGGGGCCCGCGGCTTCGTCGGCATCGACACCCGTCGCGACCCGCTTCGCTCCTATCCTGCGCACGACGTCGCGGCCAACGTCGTGGGTTTCATGAACGCCGAGGGCCAGGCCGGCGACGGCGCCGAGCTGATGTTCGACTCGATGCTGGCCGGCAGGAACGGGTCGTCGACCTACGAGGTCGGCGACGGCAACAGGATCCCGCTCGGGGCCAACAGCACCGTGCCGCCCGTCCGCGGGCACGACCTGCAGCTGACCATCGACCGCGACGTGCAGTGGTACACCCAGCGGGTGCTCCGCGCCGCCGTGCAGGGCTCCCGCTCGACATCCGGCTCGGCGGTGGTGATGGACACGAAGACCGGGCAGCTGCTGGCGCTGGCCGACTTCCCCACCTTCGACCCCAACGACCCCGGGCTCTCCCCGGCAGGCGACCTCGGCACGCCGGCCCTGCGCACCGCCTACGAGCCCGGGTCCGTCGAGAAGGTGCTGACGATGTCCTCGCTGATCGACGCCGGCAAGGTCACGCCGAGGACCCGGATCACCGTCCCGTCGGTCCTGCCGCGCGGAAACCGGGTGATCCACGACTGGTTCCCGCACCCCACGCTGCACCTCACGCTGACCGGTGTCATCGCCCGGTCCTCCAACATCGGGACGGTGCTCGCCGCCAGCCAGTTCAGCCACCGGGAGCTCTACGACTACCTGCACAGCTTCGGCCTGGGGCAGCGCACTGACATCGGCGTCAACGGCGAGACCGCGGGGGTGCTGCGCAGCTGGCAGCACTGGGCGCAGATCAACCAGGACACGATCGCCTTCGGCCAGGGCGTCTCCGTGAACGCCGTGCAGATGGCTGCGGCGGTGAACACGATTGCCAACGGCGGCGTCTACGTCGCCCCCAGCCTGGTCAAGGGCCAGGCCAGGACGTCGACCGGCGCCGTCGTCGGCTCGGACACCACCACCGAGCACCGGGTCGTCAGCGCCCGCGCGGCACGCGAGACCGCGTCGATGATGGAGGCGGTGACCAACCCCGACACAGGCACCGCGGGCGTCGCCGCCATCACGGGCTATCGGGTGGCCGGCAAGACGGGCACGGCCCAGATGGTCGACCCGAGGACGGGCGCCTACGCCAAGCACCGGTTCACGGTGTCCTTCGCCGGCTTCGCACCGGCGGACAAGCCGCGCTTCCTGGTCTACGTGGTGGTCAAGGACCCCGGGAACAACGGCGGTGGGGGCTCGATCGGCGGACCGGCGTTCCACAAGATCATGAGCTACCTGCTGGAGAAGTACGCCGTGCCGCCGACCGGCACGACGCCGCCCACACCCACGATCGAGTGGTGAACCGGACCGGTAGCCTCTCCGGCGTGCCCCACCAGGTCCCGCTGCGCCCCACCCGACCGGTGGAGACCCCGCTCCGGGAGGTCGCCTCCTGGCTGGGCGGGGACCTGGTCGGCGTCCGAGGCGACCCGGCGCGGGCGTCCACCCCGGTCACCGGCGTCACGATCAGCTCGCTGCGGGTCCAGCCCGGGGACCTGTACGTCGCTCCGGCCGGCTCCCGCGCCCACGGCGCCACCTTCGCCGGCAGGGCGGTGGCCGAAGGGGCGGTGGCCGTGCTCACCGACCCCGAGGGGCTGGGGGTGCTCGACCGGCCCGAGGGCGCGTCGAGACGGTCCCTCGACGCTCCGGTGCTGGTCGTGGAGCATCCGCGGGCCGTCGTCGGTGGGCTCGCCGCGCGCATCTACGGCAGCCCCGCCGAGCAGATGCGGCTGGTGGCAGTGACCGGCACCCAGGGCAAGACCACCACCACCCGGCTGGCGGAGGCAGCGCTCACGACCGCGGGCGTCGCGGCAGCCGTGGTCGGCACGGTCGGCACCCGGGTCAACGGCGTGGAGGTGAAGACCTCGCTGACCACGCCCGAGGCGCCCGACCTTCACGCGCTGTTCGCGGTGATGGTCGAGCAGCAGGTGACGGCCTGCGCCATGGAGGTGTCCAGCCACGCGCTGGTGATGGGCCGGGTCGACGGGGTGGTCTTCGACGTCGCGTGCTTCACCAACCTCGGCCGCGACCACCTGGACTTCCACGTCGACCTCGAGGACTACTTCGCCGCCAAGGCATCCCTGTTCACCCCCGCCCGGTCCCGTCTGGGCCTCGTGAACATCGACGACGACCACGGACGCCGGCTGGTCCGCGAGGCGCAGGTGCCTGTGCGGACCTACTCGGTCCACGACCCGCTCGCGGACTGGCACGCGAGCGACGTACGCCTGGAGCGCACCGGGTCCTCCTTCACGGTCCGCGATCCCGCGGGCCGGACCTTCCCGGCCGAGGTGCCGCTGGCCGGCGACTTCAACGTGGCGAACGCGCTGTGCGCCATCGCGGCGCTCGGGGAGGCCGGCTTCGATGCGGCGGCCGTCGCCGAGGCGATGGGAGGCTCGGGCGGTGTGCCGGGACGGCTGGAGCAGGTCGATGCCGGCCAGCCGTTCCTTGCGGTCGTCGACTACGCGCACAAGCCGGATGCGGTCGCGGCCGCCCTGACCGCGCTGCGCCCCCTGACCACC
>JAICWH010000231.1 GCA_025934895.1 Nocardioidaceae bacterium
CGATCTGCTTCCGGGTCGGCGTCCGCCTCATGGCCTGCCTGATCGCCGTGCCGCTTTGATGGTGGCCCGGGTGGTCGCGATCGGGGCTGTAGGTGCGCGTCCGCTCACGATGCCCACGACCGCCCCACTCGTGCTCGGGTTCGCCCTGGTCGCCCACGAGGTCAACCGATCCGCGCCGGCCTAGCCGCGGCGCAACGACCGCAAGGAGGAAACATGTCTTCGCTCGTCCGCATGACGCGTCTGTTCATCTGGGCTCTGCCGGCGTGGGCGACCCTGCTCCTGTTGGCCACCCTGACGCACCAGCCCCCGTACCAGACCCGGTTCGAGGCCTGGTCCCGCTACGTCACCACTCCTGAGTTCCTGGTCAGTCACCTCGTCGGCAGCATCCTGGGCGGGGCCCTCGGGATCCTCGGGTTCGTCGGTCTGGGGCTGTTCCTCGTCGGCCAGGAGGACCGCCGAACGAGCCGTCTGGCCGTCCCAGGTGTGGTCTGCAGCGTGATCGGCAACGTCTTCGTCATCGCGGTGTTCGGCATCGCCGCGTTCGCCCAGCCGGCGATCGGCCGCAGCTACCTCGCCGGGCACGCCGACGTCCGACCCCTCTACGACGACGTGAACGGCGTGCCGCTGCTGGTGACCGCCCTCTGCGGAGTGCTGCTGCTGAGCCTCGGAGTCGCCCTGCTGGGCCTGGGGATTGTCCGATCTGGGATGGTTCCTTCCCTGGCGGGCTGGAGCCTGGTCGTCGGGGCGCCGGTCTTTGCGATCCTCGGAGTCGTCCTGGCCGATGCGGTGCAGACCGTCGGCGCAGCACTGCTGTTGGCCGGCAGCCTCGGCACCGCTTACGTCCTGGGTCGCGGCGACCTCGCCGTCACGCAGGGCACGTCCAGCGAGGCCGCGGCCTAGCGCGAGAGCATTCGACCATCGGCCTTTCGACGAGCTCGCCGCGCGCAACGGTTTGGCCGCGCCGCGCTCTATCGCAACCCCGGCGGTCTCGCGCGAGTCGGGTTCAGTGGGCACGTCGGCCGAGCTGCCACGTGAGGGCACCGGCCCAGACGAGCAGCAGCGGTAGGGAGACGTGGAGCACCATCGTGAGGACGGGATTGTCGACAAGGAAGGCAGCTCCCGCCGATGGGCAGGAAGACGACGAGAGCCACGGTGAGGGCACGGGTCTTCCGGCCGACCATGCCCGCGCGGGCGGCGACGCTGGTGCAGGCGGCGAAGATCGCGATGAGGACCGGCTTGAACGTGCCGGCGGTGTTGAGGTCGTCGAAGAGGCGTTGGCTGGTGGTGGCGCTCGCCGAGGATGCGAAGGTGTTCGGTCAGTGCGCGCACGCCCTGCGCGCCGAGCGGCTGCACCGCCCCCTCGAGTGCGCGCTCCCGAGTAGCCGCCGGAGGCCTACGGCTTGGACCATCTGGTCGTTAGACGCCCGGCCTGCGAACTCATGTCGCCGCCATCGGTGAGGGCGAACCGGTGTTGCTTCTGCACGGATTTCCCCAGCACTGGTGGCAGTGACACGCCATAGCTCCGCGATCGCCGCGCGGGCGGCTACCGCGTCCTCTGCCCCGACCTGGGTGGGGCCGGCTGGACCGTGGCCGACGATCAGCGTATCGAACGCCAGACCCGGCTCCGTGACCTGCTGGTCCTCTTCGACGTCCTCGACATCGAGCGTGCCCCACCTCGTCTTCCAGGACTTGGGCGGCATCACCGCGATCCAGCTGACCTACAACCACCCGCAGCGGGTTCCAACCGCAGTCCGACTCTCCGTGACGCCGGCGGGCTTTCATGAAGTTCGCCCGAAGCTCTTCCCGGCCTTCCGGCACCTGCCTCCATTCGTCTGGCACCGCCCGGGCGCCTCACTGCGAGCATCTTCTCCGAGGAGTACGCCGCCGCCCGATGTCGGATGCGGCCGTCGAAGCCCACCTCGCTCCCATGCGCCGACCCGACACCGACGGCGCGGTGCGCCCGCTCCGCCGCCTAGTCCTGCCCGAGGGCGTGCGCATGATCCGCGGCGTCTACCACCGTCGGCGACTCACGGTGCCGACCCTCGTTGTATTCGGCCGCCGCGACCGCCCCCACACCGAGGAGCTCAAGTAGCCGCAATCCGGAGCGGTACACCGATCGGGTCGAGTTCGCCTAGTCGCAGCACATTTGAACACCCTGACGATGTTCCTCCCGGCGTGCTTGGAATCTGCCTACCCCAGCCGGTCAGTTCGTCGCCCCAGCAGGCGCCGTAGGCGGCTCGTCACACCCGGCTGATGAGAGTTTCGTGGCGTTGTGGGAGCCGTGCCTGTGCGCGCGGTCCCAGCACGACGTCTAGGGATAGCGCGTGCAGGGCCTCCCGAATTGCCTCAACGGAGAGAGAGCCGTGCCGCTCCACGACCAGTGCTGGCATGCCGCTGGGTGTCGCTGCGATGCGGTGGAGGGCGAGGATGGACGTCGACGACAACGCGAACGACGAGAAGCGCAACCGGGTGGCGTCCTCATCCCTGTGCTGCAGCAGCACCAAGTCCGCGATCCCCTCGAAGTCCTGGCGAAGCCCCGCTGCGGTGTGGTGCGCGGGCTCCTCGACAGCCCCGGTCGCGTGTCGTGACCGGTTGGCCGACGTGACGTAGAGATAGTCGCCACCAGTCAGCCCCATCGCCACGGCGAAGACCGCGTTCGACGGACAGGCGTAACCCGGGCTGATGACCTGGGTCGTCAGCACATGCGCGTCGCGTTGTGTCAGGTGTGACGGCAGCCCGGCTGCTGCCGGCCCGCGGAACCCGCACGGGCCGAGGGCGAGCAGGGCGTCGACGACGTCGAGTGCCTTTGAGCGCGACAACCCAGCAGGCAACTGCGACCAGTCGAAAGCGTCAGGCAGCCGAGTCGGCGTAGTCGTGATGCTGCCGACCTGGTCGGCCGGACGCCCCTTCAGCAGGTTGACGGCTCGAACCGTGGTCGCGTCCGGTCGGGAGGTGATGGCGTAGATGTTCCCGAATCCATGCCCCAGGACAGCGCCGGCCGCCAACATCCCAGCAGCCATGCGGCGGTCGTGCGGATCATCAAGGAAGAGGGTCCGCCGTCCATCCAACCCTTGGACCTGGGGAGGAATCGGGGAAGGCGAGAACGGCGCCGGAGGAACAGTCCTC
>JAICWH010000206.1 GCA_025934895.1 Nocardioidaceae bacterium
CGAGGTTCGCCTGCGCCACTGTCCGTTCCGAGAAGTTGCCCAGAAGCACACCGACGTCGTGTGCGCGATCCACCTGGGTCTCATGCAGGGAGCGCTCGACGAGCTGGGCGCACCGATCGCGGCGACCTCGCTGGAACCGTTCGTCACCCCGCAGATGTGCGTCGCCCACCTGCAAGCAACCGAGGCGCCGACCTGACCCGAGCGGCTTTCGGCATCGCTGATCCAGCGGTGACTGCCCGGTGTGACCATCTGGACGCAGGCATCCCTGGATTTACCCAATAGTGTTGTAATAGCTACCTTGTAGCATCGGTAGGGTTCAGCAGCCCCCAGAGGGACTGGCGTGACGAACGCGTGGAGTGGCTCATGTCGGTCGACGGACTGATCAGGTCCCGCGGCGCGCGGGGAGCGGCGCGAACCCTGGAAGATGTGTCGGACCACGCACGCGGCAGGGGGATTCCGACTCGCGGTCGTACCCCGTACCGCAACACCATCCCTGCCGCACAGGCTCCCGAGGCTCGGGTGTGGTGCTTCGTCGGCGACGTCGAGACCGACGAACCGGAGACGCTGGCCGCGATCCGCTGGCGACGCGCGAGCACCTGGACAACCTCGTCTTCTTCATCAACGGCAACCTGCAGCGCCTCGACGGGCCGGTGCGTGGCAACACTCGCGTCCTCGACGAGCTCGAACGCATCTTCGCGGGCGCCGGCTGGCACGTGCTCAAGGCCCTCTGGGGCACCGAGTTGGAGGTGCTGTTCTCCGCACCGGGCGGTGCGCTGTTACTCGACCGGTTCGAGGAGATCAACGACGGCGACCTGCAACGGCTGACGGTCCTCGACCCACGTTCCGTCTACGCTGCGTACGCCGACGCAGTCACGCACCAGGGCGCGCCGAGTGTGCTCCTGGCACAGACCGTCAAGGGCTATTCGCTGGGCCCAAACTTCGAGGGACGCAACGCCACCCACCAGACGAAGAGGATGACCCCGAACCAGCTGCGCGCCTTCCGCCTCGTCGGCCCGCGACCCCCGCCGCCCTTCCGGCGCAGCCGGCTCAGGCAGCGTTCGCCGACTTCGACACCGGCGCGGGCAACCATCCGGTGTCCACGACAGTCGCCTACACCCGCTGGCTTCGTTCGCTGATGCGCGATCCGGTGTTAGGCGGCCGGGTGGTGCCGATAGTGCCGGACGAAGGACGTACCTTCGGCTTCGAGGTGCTCTACAGCGAGTTCGGCATCTACGCCCCCGACGGACAGCTGTACACCTCAATCGATGCCGGCGTGCAGCTGTCATACAACGAGGCCGCGACGGGCCAGGTGCTGCAGGAGGGGATCACCGAGGCCGGTGGACTTGCCGAGTTCACCGCCGCCGCCACCGCCGGTCACCCGTGGGACACCGCGATGGTGCCGTTCTTCACCTACTATTCGATGTTCGGCTTCCAGCGCGTCGGAGACCTGATCTGGGCGCTGGCCGACGCACGCGGCCGCGGATACCTCGTCGGCGCGACCGCCGGTCGCACGACCCTCGCCGGCGAGGGAATGCAGCACACCGACGGCACCTCCCACCTGGCCGCGCTCGCCGTGCCGGGCTGCCGCGCCTACGACCCCGCGTTCGCCTACGAGACCGCCGCCATCGTCCGCGACGGCATCCAGCGGATGTACGGCGACGGCGAGGAGTGCTTCTACTACCTGACCGTCTACAACGAGGGCCTCCTCCAACCGGCCATCGATCACCCCGGCGATACGGTCATGGTGATGCGGGTACGTCGAGGCGCGATCCGTGCCGGTGTACTGCGCAGCCTGATCGGCGTGCTGAGCCTGGCTCTCCTCGCACTTGGCGTGGTCATCGCGTCGTGAACAGATCCACGAAAGGAGCAAGCCATGAGTCAACGGCTGTCGGTCAATGAGGTCGACCCGGGCGCCTACCAGGCCGTGCTCGGTCTCGAGCGCTACGTTCGCAGCAGCGGCCTGGACCGCCCGCTGTGCGAGCTGATCAAGATCCGCGCCTCCCAGCTCAACGGCTGCGCCTTCTGCCTCGACATGCATCACCGCGATGCACGCTCAGAGGGGGAAGACCAGCGCCGGCTCGACGTGTTGTCGGCGTGGCGCGAGGCACCGGAGTTGTACTCCGATCGCGAACGCGCCGCACTGGCGCTCACCGAGGCGGTGACCGAGATCGGCCGGGGCGGCGTCCCGGACGATGTCTGGACCGGGACGCGACAGCAGTTCGACGAGGCGGAGACGGTCCATCTGCTCATGGCCATCGCCACGATCAACGTCTGGAACCGGCTGGCGGTCAGCACCCGCCGGCAGCTGCCCGATCCCCGCTGAGGGCCGCCACTCCGCTCTCGGCGCATCGCCGACCCGAGTCTCAGCCCCGAGCGAAGCGCAGTGGCCAGGACTCCGGACCGCGCTCGAGGTAGCTCACCTCGAAGACGCCGGGGTTGCGCTGCTCGACCTGGGCCAGGAGCGGAAGCGGGTCGTGCGGCGCGACCAGCACCAGGCCGGCACCGGGTCCCACCGCCTCGAGTGCGCCGAAGATCGTCGCGTGCCGGATCGCATGCGGCACCACTCGGCCGTCGAGCTCCGGGTAGCCGGGGGCGTCGACCTCGCCACAGCTGCACTCATGACCGCCGCACCCTCCCTCGGCCGCGGTGGTGTGGTGTCCTTCTTCTCCCAGCAGGTCGTGCATGCCGTCCAACAGATCAGCGAGATCCACGTTCGGCGCCGGCGCCAGCAACGGGAGAAGCTGGTCGTTCTCCTTGGAGAGGTGGATCTCGAAGAGTGTGCGGAGCGAGTGTGCGGAGCGCGGCGGCGGTGCCCGCCGCGCGGACCCCGTCCGTGGCCTCGGTCAGGTCCTCGACCAACCCAGAGATGAGGCCGTGCTCGGCCACCATCGCGTCGAGCAGCAGCCGGGCCCGGTCGACGCTCGCCGCAGCGGGGTAGATGGTCCTCTCCTCCGCCTGCGCGTGTGGCACCAGGTCGCTGCGACACCAGGCCACCAGCCTGTCCCGGATCGGCTGCCACACCTCACCCGCGCTCAGCAACCGCTCCACCCTGGGTGGACAGCGCGCCTGCCAGCACCGCGTGGTGACCGCCTCCACGGCTCTCGAGTCGGCCTCGCTCGAGGCGACCATCACGTCTTCCATCTCGTCCTCCCTGCATTCCCTGGCCCGCGCTCGCGGACGCAGGGTAGTTTATTACACTCTCATTGTGACAAATAATGGCCGACGGCACGCCTGGCCCGCTCCGACCTGGATCCTGATCCTGCGTGCTCCCCTGCTGCTCGCCGGGTTGTCGATGCTGGCGGGCCTCGACGCGGCGTTGGTCCTGCTCGGCGCCTCGGCGCCGGTCACCAGCGACCGGCTTCCCGACGTGCACGGCATGGTGATGGCTCTCGGGATCGTCGGCACCTTGGTCTGGTTGGAACGTGCCGTCGCGCTCGCCCGGCCCCTCGGCTACCCGGCCCCGCAGGGGTGGACGCGCAGTGCACCTTGCGTTGTGCTCGAGCGGTGGATGTAGCCGGTTTCGAGAGCGCACTGTCCTGTAGCGACATCGGCTTTACCCGTGCTATCCACTTTGTCGCAGCGAAGCAGCGCGCACTGGGCCCGGCCGCATTGGTCGCCAACCCAAGCCCTGAGAAGCTCCCGCGATCCATTGTCGGCACGCGTGCGTCGTCGTCGCGATGCCCAGCTATTGCGTTGCGCGGAATCCCTGCCGTGGCCACCCTCAGGCGTGGAGATGATGGCGATCAGAATGCGAATGCCATCGAGGGGCGATCAGGTACAGCTGGAAACCACCGGGAGCGGGCAGCGCGCCGCGTCGCGACGGTCAAGCAGCGAGGCGAAGACGACGGAGGACGTTACCCGGGCTACGTAGGCCACCCTCGACCCTTCCTCTTCGGCGGGTGGGGTCGAGCTCAGCTTGGCTTGGGGTGGTCCGGTGGTCCGATTGTCCGGTTGTCGTGTCGGCGGACGTTCCGTGGTCGCAGGGGGGTCTGCGCTAGCTGTGGTACGAAGCCGTCTCAGCGGCTTCGGGGTGGTGCAGGTCGAAGGTGGGCGACTCCGAGCGGATCCTCGGGATCGTGGTGAAGTTGTGCCGCGGCGGCGGGCTCGAGGTCGCCCACTCCAGCGAACGCCCCCACCCCCACGGGTCGTCGATCTCGACCGGCGCGGTCCGCGCCGACGTGTAGACATTCAGCAGGAACGGCAGCGTCGACGCGCCGAGCAGGAACGCCCCGATCGTGGACACCTGGTTCAACGTCGTGAACCCGTCCGCGGGCAGGTAGTCCGCGATCCGCCGCGGCATCCCCTCCACCCCGAGCCAGTGCTGGACCAGGAACGTCGTGTGGAACCCCACGAACAGCAGCCAGAAGTGCACCTTGCCGAGCCGCTCGTCGAGCATCCGGCCGGTCATCTTCGGCCACCAGAAGTAGAATCCCGCGAACATCGCGAACACCACCGTGCCGAACACCACGTAATGGAAGTGTGCGACCACGAAGTAGGAGTCCGTGACGTGGAAGTCCAGCGGTGGGCTGGCCAGGATGACGCCGGTCAGGCCTCCGAACAGGAACGTGGTGAGGAATCCGATCGACCAGAGCATCGGGGTGTCGAAGGATAGCGACCCGCCCCACATGGTCCCGATCCAGTTGAAGAACTTCACCCCCGTGGGTACGGCGATCAAGTAGCTCATGCCGGAGAAGAACGGCAGGTTCACCGCGCCGGTGGCGTACATGTGGTGCGCCCACACGGAGACCGAGAGCACGGCGATGGCGGTGGTGGCGGCGACCAGTCCGACGTAGCCGAAGACCGGTTTGCGACTGAACACCGGGAGGATCTCGGTGATGATGCCGAAGAAGGGCAGCGCGATGATGTAGACCTCCGGATGCCCGAAGAACCAGAACAGGTGCTGCCACAGGATC
>JAICWH010000009.1 GCA_025934895.1 Nocardioidaceae bacterium
AGTATCGCCGCGACCGGTTGGGGGAGGTGTCGACGAACACGTGGCTGCACCGCGAGGCGTCACAGACGCCGAACCGGGCGGCCCCCAGCTCGCAGACCAGGTTCGAGAGGCCCAGCAGCGACTCGGCCACCAGCAGCTCGCCGACCGACGACTGCCGCTCCGCCACGTGCAGGTGCCAGCGGCTCCCGCCCGGTCCTGTGTCGCGACCGTGCCCGTGCCCGTGACCGTGCCCGTGCCCGTGACCGTGCGCGTGACCGGAGATGGACGGCGTCGCCGGGTGCTTGGCCAGCAGCACGTTGAGCCGCTCCACGACGACGTCCTCCGCACCGGCGTTGGACGCCTCGAAGACCCCGCGCAGCTCACGCACGAACCGGCGGAGCGTCCCGGCGTCCTTGTCCGTCGCCGCCGGCTGCAGCCAGGGCCGGTCGGCCAGGAAGGAGGCCAGGTGGGCGGCGTCGGTCAGGTCGGCGTTGACCAGCGCGGCGGCTCCCTCGGCGTAACGAACAAAGTCCATCCCAACATCTTACTTCGGGCGCCCAGACGGAGTCGGGGTCCGCGGATCCTAGCCCTCGACGCGACGCACACCGGAGATGCGGTGCACGGCGAAGGTGCGGACGTCCTCGGTGCGGTGGTCGTAGGCCGCCAGCCGACCCGCGTCGATCTTGACCGGGTCGACGACGCGCTCGACGCTCGAGCCGTGGCTGTCGACGTAGCCGATCCAGACGCTCTGCCCCGCCTCGACCGCCTCCCGCAGCACGGCCAGGGTCGAGGCCGGGGACGGCGGGTCGACCGCGAACAGCGCAGGGTCGGGTCGGGTGTCGGCGGCCCGGTCCCCGGCGCGCAGGGCCCGGACCGTCGAGGCGATCCACGCCGCCGCGTGTGCGGAGGCCCGTCCGCGCGGCTGGTCAGGCGGCGAGCCGGGCGCGGGACGCCGCGGCGTGCGGACCCTCTGCACCTCGCGGCGGGCCACCCGGACGCTGCCGTCCGGTGCCTCGACGACCGGTGCCGACCCGAGCTCACGCAGCCGGGGAAGCAGCAGCTCGACAGGGACGTCGCTGACCACGACCGTGGGCGCTATCCGCCGCAGCCGCAGAGGACCCGCCCGGGGATGGTGCAGCAGCTCCGCGAGTGCTGCCTCGTCGTCACTGCGCAGGAAGGACTCGGCCGCCCCGACCCGGACTGTCCCGAACCTGCGGGACACGTCGTCGACGAGGTAGCTCAGCGCCTGGGGCACCGGGGTGCGCGACGCGGAGGCGAGGAAGGCGTGCACCTCGGCAGCGGACCAGCCCGAGTCGAACGCGCGGCGCACGGACGCCTCGCCGAAGCGGTAGACGGTGGCGCCGCCCCGCGACTCGACGTCCGCGACGGCCGCGAGCCGCTGAGTCAGCTCGGGCTCCAGGGGGCCGGGCGCCACGGCCGTGAGGTCGGCCTGCAGCAGCACGTGGTCGACGGTCGGTGGCAGGTGGCGGACGAGCGCCGCGGGAGCCGCCCGGGCGGGGTCGTCGGCGGTGAGCAGGGCCCGGCCATGCGTGGACATCCCGCCCAGGGCGGTCACCCCGACGACGGCCGACTCCTCCACGACCCAGGTCACGGCCTGAGCGCGGGCGGCGGGCCGGCGCGGCCGGAGCCAGGTCACCCGCTCGACGAGAGAAGGCGGTCCGGTGCCGGCGGCGAGCACCGACCCGGACGGCATGGCGGCGATCTCCCGCAGCGCCATCTGCCGGGTCTCGGGCAGCCAGACCCGCTCCAGGTCGGGCACGAGTGCGTTGACCGGCTTGCCGTTCTGCCGGCCACAGACCAGCCCGGTCAGACGGCCGCCGGCCAGCCAGGCCAGGGCCAGCCGGGTCCACCGGTCGGCGACGGACGCCGCGCTCCAGAGGTCGAACGCGTCGGTCGGCAGCCACACCGAGCCCCCGTCCGCAGCGGTGCCGACCGCGAGCAGGTCGGCGGCGACGGCGAGCTCGACGTGCAGGGCAGCGGTGCGCTCGTCGAGGTGCAGCAGCTCGGCCGCCGCCTTGAGATCGCGGACCCCGAGCCCCCCGGTCCGCAGCGCGGGCGGCGGAGCGCTGCCCCAGTGCTCCAGCAGCAGCTCGACGTGCCGCACCAACTCGAACGCCGCTCCTCCTGCGGTGCGGTCCACCAGCTCCGGGTCCCGCTCGGAGGTGACCAGGACCGGTGCGAGGTCGACCGGGTGCCTGGTCGTGTGGCCGCCCCGGAGCCAGATCGCCACCTCCCGGGGTACGGCGACGTGCCGGCTGTCGCGGGCCACCAGCAGGGCCCGGGACAGCAGCTGCTCGACCGGACCGCCGCCGGGGCGCGACGTGGACCGCTCGGTGGACTCGACGGATCCCTCCTTGCCCTCCCGGTCCAGGTGCTCGAGGATCGCCCGCGCCTGCGGGCCGACGTCGCCCAGCAGCCTCCCGACGGTGGCGGGGTCCTCGAGCAGCTCGACCACAGCCGCCACGTCGTGCTGCCTGCTGCCGGTCGGGGTGAGGTCCAGGTCACGGGCCAAGGTGGTCAGCCTTGACGGACCATAGGCCCCCAGCAGCACGGTGGCGGACGGTCCGAGCTTGCTGAGCCGGGTCCCGAGGATGTCGGTGAGGCTGCTCAGCGCGCGCAGCGAGTCGTCGGTACCCCACAGGAGGACCAGTCCGCGGATCCGGTGCAGCGCCCGGTCCACGCTCTCCGGTGCGGCGTTGACCCGGGCCCGCAGCAGCTGCACGGACGTTGTGCCGCCCGACGCCAGGGCGGCGTCCAGCACGGCCAGCTCGAGGTGGGTGAGCTGGTCGACGGCCAGCACCGCCGACGCGCGGGTGCCGATCCTGGACGCCAGCCGCGAGGTGTCCTGCGGGACAGGGGTCACCAGGTCGGGGCGCGCGGCCAGCAGGCCGGCGAGCTGCTCGTCGGACCAGCCGCGCAGCTGGTCGGCCAGGGTGCGCGGCGCGGCATCGGGCGACCGCGGCGGGGTAGGCATCCTCCCCACGATACCGACCGCCGGCGACCCCCCTGTCCACGCCGCCTGCGCGCCGCCTAAGGTCGGCAGATGACTGAGACGACGAGCACCACGACGACCGACAGGGGCACCGGACCACTCGAGGGCCGCACCGCGCTCGTCACCGGTGGGGCCAGTGGCATCGGCCGGGCGGTGGCGACGGGGCTGTCCGCGCGCGGCGCGCACGTGCTGGTCCTGGACCGGGACGAGGACGGTGCCCGCACGGTGGCCGAGGAGGTCGGCGGGAAACCGCTGGTGGCCGACCTCTCGGACGGGGAGTCCATCGACGCGCTCGGGCTGGGCGGGCTCGGGGTCGACATCCTGGTCAACAACGCCGGGATCCAGCACGTGGCCCCGGTCGAGGACTTCGACCCCGAACGGTTCGCGTTCATCCAGCGGCTGATGCTCGAGGCGCCGTTCCGGCTGGCCCGCGGGCTGCTGCCGGGGATGTACGAGCGGGGCTGGGGACGTCTGGTGCATGTCTCATCGGTGCACGGACACCGCGCCTCGCCGTTCAAGTCGGCCTACGTCTCGGCCAAGCACGGGCTCGAGGGGCTGTCCAAGGTGATCGCGCTCGAGGCCGCCGGGAAGGGCGTCACCAGCAACACCGTCTGTCCCGGCTACGTCCGCACGCCCCTGGTTGAGGGCCAGATCGCCGATCAGGCCCGCTCCCACGGCATCCCCGAGGACCAGGTGCTCGACACGGTCCTGCTCGGCCGGACACCGATCAAGCGGCTCGTCGAACCGGCCGAGGTGGCCGACCTCGTCTGCTTCCTGTGCGGGCCGGGCACCGACTCGGTGACCGGGAGCTCGTTCCTGATGGACGGCGGCTGGACCGCCACGTGACGGCGGCGCCGCCGTAGCCATCCTCCAGACCTCGCCGCGGCGCGTCTCTCGGCCCGCAGCCGCAGCACCGCCTCGTCCTCGAAGGTGGGCAGCTCGCCCACCACGAGCTCGAGCAGGTGGTCGGCGAGCCGGTCGTTGCGGACCAGGGCCGGTCCGTGCAGGTAGGTCCCGATGACACGGTCCTGGACGGCGCCCTCGGTGCTCCGGTCGCCGTTCCCGGTGCCCCGTTCCAGTCGGCCGAGGGGGCGCGCGCGAGGCCCGAGGTGCGCGTCGCCCTGGTGGTTCTCGAAACCGGTCAGGAAGCCCACCCCTGCGATGCCCTCGCTCTCGGCCAGCACCTCTCCGACCGCCCGGGCACCGGGCAGCCGGCCACAACGCACGTCGAGCAGTCCGAGCCCCTCCAGGACCTCGCCGTCGGGAGCGGCGAACTCCGTCGAGAGCAGCTGGTACCCGGCGCAGACGCCGAAGCAGGCCGCTCCCCGGGCGACGGCCTCGACGAGCCCCCGGTCGCCGACCAGCTGCTGCCAGGCCAGGAGCATCGACGCGTCCTCGCCTCCACCGAGGAGGTACACGTCACCGGACCGGGGGACCGGGTCGTGCAGCCCCACCTCGACGACCCGGCAGCCGATCTGACGGGCACGTGCCCGGTGCGCGAGGGCCAGGGCGTTGCCCCGGTCGCCGTACGTGCCGAGGGCCTCCGGGTAGACCAGGACGACACAGACATCGGAGTCAGGAGGCATGTCCGAGCTCCCGTCGGGCGTCCTGGAACGCGCCGTAGTTGGCGACGACGTCGACGGGCCCGGGTGGCACCATGGCCAGGGCGGACACGACGTTCGGGGCCCGGCGTACGTCGCTGAGCCCGTCCATCTGCAGGCGGACGACCATGTCGGTGGCACGCCGGCCGGTGACGACGACCGGTCGACCGGTGATCCCGGCGAACGGCACGTCGTAGAGCCAGGACGGGTCGCGGCCGTCGACCCCGTCGGAGCTGAAGGCCAGCACCAGGGGCGCTGTTCCCGCCGAGACCAGACCGAGCGCCTCGACCCAGCCAGCGGGGTTCTTGGCCAGGATGAGCCGGGCCCTCCGACCGGCGCTCTCCAGCACGTCGTAGCGGCCCGCGATCGAGACGATGTCGCGCAGCGAGTCCGCCGCGTCCTGCGGGTCCGCGCCGAGGGTGGTCGCGGCCACCACCGCCATCGCCGCGTTCGCGAGGTTCGCCTGGCCGGGCAGCCCGACCTGGAGCGCAACCCGCCGGGTGTCGCCCACCAGGTCGGCGCCCTCGAGGCGCCAGTGCGGGGTGGGGCGTCGCAGCCCGCACGTGCACCGCCAGTCCTCCGCTGTGCGGCGGCACTCCTGGCCACACCGGGGACAGACCAGTGCGTCCTGGGTCCACCGGATGCCGACGCCGACCCAGGTCTGCCGGCTCGCGGCGAGCGCCGAGAACACCACGTCCGGGTCGTCGCAGTTGGCCACCGCGTGGTCGAGCCCGCTGAGGGCGCTGTGCCAGCTGGACGCGACCGCGGCGACCTCGTGATGTCGGTGCAGCTGGTCGCGCGACAGGTTCAGCAGCACCGCGGTCCGGGCACGAGTCTGCTCCAGCGTCCACGGCAGCCAGCCCTCGTCCGTCTCGAGCACCACCACCGGTGCGGAGCCGGCGGCCAGTGCGCGGACGATGCCGGCCGGTGTGTTGGCGCCGTCGGCGTTGTGGTCGACCGGCGAACGGGTGCGCAGGCAGGCGGTGAGGTACGTCGAGGTCGTCGTCTTGCCGTTGGTGCCGCTGACGAGCACGACCTCACGGTTCCGGGCCAGCTCCCGGGGCGCCTGCGGCGCGAGCGCCAGCAGGACCCGGCCGCCGATCACGCCGCCGGATCCCAGCCCGGTGCTCCGGGAGAGCCGCTCGGCGAGTCGGCCGAGCCGGGCGGCGACGGCAACACGCGGCGTCCCGCGTTGCGATGTTCGTTGCGATGCTCTCCGCCTGCTCACCGTCACAGTTAACGACAAGTCGCCTGACTCCAGCCTTAACGCCCCACCCATCGGCCTCGGGGACGGCCCGCTCGCACCCTCGCACACACGACCGCGGCTCACTAGGGTTCGGACATGGAGTCCTACGCCGCAGGTGAGACCAGCCCGCCGCTGCTCGAGGAGACGATCGGGGCGAACCTGGAACGCATCGCCGCCGAGCACGGTGGTCGTGAGGCGCTGGTGGAGGTCGCGACCGGCCGCCGGTGGACCTACGCGGAGCTGGACGCAGACGTGAACACGCTGGCGCGGGGGCTCCTCGCGGCCGGCATCGAGAAGGGCGACCGGGTCGGCATCTGGGCGCCCAACTGCGCGGAGTGGACCCTGGTGCAGTACGCCACTGCCAAGGTCGGCGCGATCATCGTGAACGTCAACCCGGCCTACCGCACGCACGAGCTCGCGTTCGCGCTGAACCAGTCCGGGCTCCGCCTGCTGGTCTCGGCGGAGAGGTTCAAGTCCAGTGACTACCGGTCGATGGTCACCGACGTCCGCACGGACACCCACGCCCTCGAGCGGGTGATCTACATCGGCACCCGTGACTGGGACGACCTCCTCGCCGGCGGCCGCGACCTGCCGGCGGACGCCGTGCAGCAACGGATGGGCACGCTGCAGCCGGGTGACGCGATCAACATCCAGTACACGTCGGGCACCACCGGCTACCCCAAGGGCGCGACGCTCTCGCACCGCAACATCCTCAACAACGGTTACTTCACGACCGAGACGATCAACTTCACCGAGCAGGACCGGCTGTGCATCCCGGTGCCGTTCTACCACTGCTTCGGGATGGTGATGGGCAACCTCGGCTGCACCTCGCACGGTGCCTGCATGGTGATCCCGGCGCCGGGGTTCGACCCGTCACTGACCCTCAAGGCGGTGCAGGACGAGCACTGCACCGGCGTGTACGGCGTCCCGACGATGTTCATCGCGATGCAGAACGCGCCCGACTTCGCGACCTACGACCTGTCCACGCTGCGCACCGGGATCATGGCCGGCTCGATCTGCCCGGTCGAGGTGATGAAGCGCTGCATCAGCGACATGCACATGGCCGAGGCGTCGATCGCCTACGGCATGACCGAGACGTCGCCGGTCTCCTGCCAGACCGCACCGGACGACGACCTGGACCGCCGCACCGCCACGATCGGGAAGGTGCACCCACACGTCGAGGTGAAGGTCATCGACCCGGTCGGCGGGCGGACCGTCGAGCGCGGCGAGACCGGGGAGCTCTGCACGCGCGGGTACAGCGTGATGCTCGGCTACTGGGACGAGCCCGAGAAGACCGCGGAGGCGATCGACGAGGACGGGTGGATGCACACCGGGGACCTGGCCGTGATGCGCGAGGACGGCTACTGCAACATCGTCGGGCGGATCAAGGACATGGTGATCCGCGGTGGCGAGAACATCTACCCGCGCGAGATCGAGGAGTTCCTCTATACACACCCCGACATCGAGGACGTGCAGGTGATCGGGGTTCCCGACGAGAGGTACGGCGAGGAGCTGTGCGCGTGGGTGAAGCTCCGCGGCGGCGCCGACCCGCTCGACGAGGAGAAGGTGCGGGAGTTCTGCACCGGCCGGCTCTCGCACTACAAGATCCCGCGCTACGTGATGGTGGTCGACGAGTTCCCGATGACGGTGACCGGGAAGATCCGCAAGGTGCAGATGCGCGAGGAGACGGCTCACAGGCTGGGACTCGCATGAGCGACGACCTCGACCGGCTGGCCGAGGACTACCAGGACTTCCGGTTGCGGACCGCGCCGACCTGGGCGCACCTGATCGGGGAGTACCGCTACGCCGACCGGTTCGACGACGTCAGCCGAGCGGCTGAGGATGCGGCCGCGGAGGAGTCGCGGGCGTTCGCGAGGCGCGCCGTGTCGGTGCCGGAGGAAGGGCTCGACGACCAGCAGCGGGTCACCCGCTCGATCCTCGCCTGGGACGCGGAGTCGCGGGCCGGCCTGCTGGAGTCGCGGACCACTGAGTTCGCCGCGAACCCGATCTTCGGCGTCCAGGCCAGCCTCGGGGTCTACATCCCCAAGCTGGCCGTCCCGGACACCGGGGTCGCCGAGGCGATGGTCGGCAAGTTCGAGCACGTCGCGGTCCACTTCCACGACCTGGCCGAGCGGCACCGGGAGGGCGTCGCGTCCGGTCGCACCCCGGCGGCCTTCGCGGTGGCCCAGACGGCCTCCCAGCTCGACGAGTGGCTGGCGACCCCGGTGAACCAGGACCCGATGCTCGCCGTCCAGGACCCGCCGTCGGGCATGGATGCCGCGCGGTGGCACGAGCGCCTGTTGGCCGTCGTGCAGAAGCAGGTGCGACCGGCGGTCGAGCACTACCGCGACGTGCTCCGCGACGAGGTCGCCCCGCACGCCCGGCCCGACGAGCGGTGCGGGCTGGTGCACCTCCCGGACGGGGAGGAGGTGTATGCCAGGGCGGTCGCGTTCTACACCACCGTGGACATGGCTCCCGCGGAGATCCACCGGGTCGGGCTGGAGCAGGTCGCGTCGCTGGCGGAGGAGTACGCCGCACTCGGGCCGGAGGTGGTCGGCACCTCCGACGTACCGTCGGTGTTCGCTGCGCTGCGGGACGACCCGGCCCTGCACCACACCAGCGGCGAGGAGATCGTGGCGGCGTCCAAGGCTGCGATGGCCAAGGCGCGCGCGGCGACGGGCGACTGGTTCGGCCGGGTGCCACGCTCCGAGTGCGACGTGGAGGCGACGACCAGCGGCGCGATCGCCTACTATTTCGCCCCGCCCCGCGACGGCAGCCGTGGTGGCGTGTTCTTCATGAACGTCTCGGAGCCCGAGGGCTGGGGGCGCTATGAGATCGAGAACACCAGCTACCACGAGGGCATCCCGGGCCACCACCTGCAGCTCGGGATCGCGGCCGAGCTGGACGGGATCCCGGAGTTCCGCAAGCGGGCGTTCATCGCGGCGTACGGCGAGGGGTGGGGGCTCTACGCCGAGCGGCTCGCGGACGAGATGGGGCTGTACTCCTCGCCGCTGGACCGGATGGGGATGCTGTCCGCGGACTCGATGCGCGCCTGCCGGCTGGTCGTGGACACCGGGATGCACGCGCTCGGCTGGAGCCGGCAGCAGGCGGTCGACTACATGCTGGCGAACTCGCCGATGCGCGCCGGACACGTGACAGCCGAGGTCGACCGGTATGCCGTCACCCCCGGTCAGGCGCTGTCCTACATGATCGGCCGGCTGGAGATCCAGCGGATCCGCCGGGCCGTCGAGGAGCGCCGGGGCGACGCGTTCGACATCAAGGCGTTCCACGACGCGGTCCTCGACTCCGGCCCGATGCCGCTGGGCCTCCTCGACCAGGTGGTCACCTCCCGCCTGGCCTGACCACGGCTCGGCAGGCCGCCTCTGCAGAAGGGACGGCTCGTCAGGGGTCAGCCGACGGCGACGAGAGTACGACGGCCCGAGTCGCCGTAGGACACCACACCGAGGTAGCGACGGTCCCGGGCCAGGCCGGCCCACGAGGCCGAGTAGCGGAACCTCCGCCCGGGCGCGAAGCCGACGGCGTCGGTGCTCAGCCGCAGAGCGGAGCCCGTGTGCCGGGGGACCACCCAGGTGTCCAGCCGGCCGGTCGCGGGCCGACCGTGCGGAGCCGTGCGGGCGTTGACCAGGACCTGGTAGGCGCCGGCGGCCGGGTCCTCGAGGGTGACCCGTGCGGCAGCCGCGTCCGTCGAGCTGCCCACGAGCCGTCCGTCGCGGTAGACGTCGAGGTCGAGGTCGCCACGAGGGTCCGCGACCTCGAAGCGCGCGAGCAGGCTGCCCGCGGGCACCTGGACCACGCGGGCCGAGGTGCCGGCGTCGGGGTGCGGGTCGGCCACGTCGAGCGGTCCCGGCCGCAGCCGCACGGTCGTGGACGTGGCGGGCACCAGCCCGCTGCTGTGCAGCTTGACCGTCCGCCCGTTGCCGGACCGACCGCGGACCACGACGCTGCCCCGGGTCCCCGCGCCCCGGACCTCGTCGGGCGCGGCCACCACGGTCGGCCGGACGCTCACCGGGACCCGCACCCGGTGCCTCGAGCCCTTCCACACCAACCACCCGGTCACATCCCGGTCGACCGGCGCGGATGGGCGGGCGGTGATCCGCAGCCGGACCGTGCGGCTCTGGCCGGGAGCCAGGCGCACCGTCGCGGGGAACGCCTGCACGTCGACGTCGCGCAGGCCGCGCACCCGCACCGAGTAGGACTCGCTGACCCGCCCGACGTTGGTGACCCGGCGCTCGAGGGTCGTCGGCCCGACCAGCTCACCGACCGCGACCGAGGGGGCGTTGACCTGGCTGGCCGGCTCCGTCCCGACGGCCACCCGCAGCCACGCCGCGCGCCCGGTGTCGAAGACCAGCCCGGGGTCCAGCACCCGGACCGGGTCCACCTGGCCCGCTCCCTCGACCAGCGGGCCGTGCGGTCCGGCGAGGTCGCGGGCGGTCGTCATCATCGCCGACCGCACGCGGGCCGGGGACCAGCGCGGGTGCACTCCCAGGACGAACGCCGCCAGCCCGGCGACCTGCGGCGCGCTCGTCGAGGTGCCCGAGCGCAGGTCCCAGGACCGCCCTGAGTCCGACGGGGGCGCGACCGCGCCGAGCACCCCGACCCCGGGTGCCGTCAGGTCCGGCTTGAGCACCCCGCCCCCGGCCGCGTCTGCGGGTCCCCGGGACGAGAAGCCTGCGACGGTGGGAGCCCCCGCGGAGCTGCCGGCCGACGGGACCAGGGTCGCGGTGGCGCGTGCACCGGTCCGGCGTAGGTAGCCGCGGACCTGCGCAGCCTGACGGGCGCCCAGGTGGACGGTGGGCACGGTGTGCACGTCGGCGTCCACGTCCTGGCCGCGGGTGTCCGCCAGCACCATGGCGACCCCACCGGCATCGGCGACGGCGGCCGACTTGTCGGCCCGCGGTCCACCGCCGCGGTCGCAGACCACGATCCGGCCCTCGGCCCGGACCGCGTCCAGGCTGCCGGTGAGGCACCGGCGGGCCTGGGCCTGCCGGGCCTGGGGCGCCGCGACCGCGCTGCCGAGGACCAGGCGTGCCGGTCCCACACGCCGTCGCGCGACCATCGCGCCGCCGAGCGACCTCCCGTCGCCCAGCCGCAGCGCACCGGAGTACTGGTGCTCGGTGCTCGCCGCCACCGTCGTCACCCAGGGCGCCACGTGCGCCACCGACCCGGCCCGGCCGGCGTTCCCCGCCGACGCCGCGACGAACACGCCGGCCGCCGCGGCGCCGAGGAACGCGCTCTCCACCGAGTCGTCGAGCACCGGGGTCCCGGACACCGAGTAGCTGAGCACGTCGACCCCGTCGGCCACCGCGCTGTCGACGGCGGCGACCGTGTCGGCGCTGGTGCAGCCGTCCTCCGCGGGGTCCGGGGCGGTCCAACAGGCCTTGTAGACCGCGATCCGCGCGGCCGGCGCCAGGCCCGAGACGGTGCCGAACCGCTGCCCGTCCACGACCACCCGGACCCCGGCGTCCCCGGCGGCGGTGGACGCCACGTGGGACCCGTGCCCGCTGCCGTCGCGCGGCGAGAGGTACTCGGCGCCGGCGGTGTTCTCCGCCCCGAAGCCGCGCACGAACCAGCGCGCCGACACGATCTTGTCCGAGCAGTCCCCGATCGACCACGCTGCGCCGGCAGCGCATCCGCCGTGGAAGCCGGCCAGTCCGGGCCTGGCGGGGGGCGTCGTCTCTGCCAGGGCGGAGAAGCCCGGGTTCTCCGGCCAGATGCCGCTGTCCACGACGCCGACCACGATGCCCGCCCCGGCGCGGTCCACGCCGCCGTGGCGGGCCCAGACGCCACGCGGACCTGCGACACCGGGCAGGCTCCGGGTGCTGGCGAGGGCGGGGTCCGCAGGCGTGCGGTCGATGTGCTGCCTGGTGCTCCGCTCGACGCGCCGCACCCCGGGTGTCGCCCGCAGGTCCTGCACCTGGTCGCCGGTCAGGGTCGCAGCGAACCCGTCGAGGGCGGTGGTGTAGCGGTAGAGCACCCCGGGGTCACCGACCCGGTGCAGGATCCGGTCCTGCCGGGCGAGCAGCCATCGCGTGTAGCGGGTGACGGCCGGCCGGGTGCGGTCGAAGCGCTGGCCGTGCCCAGGCGAGGTCGCCGGCAGGCCGGCCCGTCCTCCGGCGTAGGCCCCGGCCGGCGGAGCCGCCAGGCTCACCAGGTAGATCCCGGGCACGGTCGACCGGGCCGGGTCGACCGCCGCCGGTGCCGGGGCCGTCCCGAGCACGAGGGACCCCGCCACGAGCGCGACCGCCCCCGGAAGCTGGAGGAGACGGGAGAACACCCGGGTGAGCCTTCCTGGTGGCGCGACGGTCCCGCGAATCCCCCATCGTCGCAGCCTGGCGTGGACACCGACAACCGGCGCCTACGCTGGGGGCATGTCCCCCGAACCCCGCGAGCCCGCGCTGGTCGTCGGCTTCGACCTGGACATGACGCTCATCGACACCCGTCCGGGGTTCGCTGCGACGCTCGCACTGGCGCCGCACCACCCCCCCGAGCGGATCGCGCCGCTGGTCGAGTCCTTCCGGGTCCACTACCCCGGGCACGCGGTCGCGCCCACCCTGGCGTTCCCCGGCGCGCACGAGGCGCTGGCCGCCGTACGCCGGCACGGGGGTCGCAGCATCGTGGTGACCGGGGAGCACCCGCCCGACGCCGGGCTGCACGTCGAGGCGCTCGGCCTCGACGTCGACGAGCTGGTCGGCGGGGTGTGGGGCGTCGAGAGGGCCGCCGCCCTGACCGAGCACGGCGCGACCGTCTTTGTCGGTGACCACGTGTACGACGTCGAGGGGGCCCGCGCGGCCGGGGCCCTCAGCGTCTCGGTGCCGACCGGCGGCTGCACGGCGCAGGAGCTGCGCGACGCCGGCACCGACGTCGTGCTGGGCGACCTCTCCGACTTCCCGGCCTGGCTCGACGAGCACGTGCTGGCGCGCCGCCTGCGAGCGCTGGAGGACGACCTGGTGGCCTTGGGCTCGGTGCTGGTGGCCTACAGCGGCGGCGCCGACAGCGCGTTCCTGCTCGCGGCGGCGGTGCGGGCCCTCGGTCCCGAGCGCGTCGGCGCGGGCACGGCCTATTCCGACTCCCTCCCGCACAGCGAGCGGTCCCCCGCGCTCGCGTTCGCGCACCGGCTCGGCGTGACGACGTTGACGCCCCGGACCCGCGAGATGGAGCGCGAGGGCTACCGCGCGAACGCGGGGGACCGGTGCTACTTCTGCAAGGCCGAGCTGCTCGACGTGCTGGCACCCCTCGCGCGGCAGAACGGGTTCGCCCACGTCGCCACCGGCACCAACGCCGACGACGCGGTCGCCGGCTTCCGGCCCGGGATCCGCGCGGCGGCCGAACGCGGAGCCCGCACCCCGCTGCGTGACGCGGGGCTCACCAAGGACCAGGTGCGTGCCGCCTCCCGGTCCTGGGGGCTGCCCACCTGGGACAAGCCGGCCGCCGCGTGCCTGTCCAGCCGGGTGGCGTACGGCGTCGAGGTCAGCCCCTTCCGGCTCGGCCGCATCGAACGCGCCGAGAGCGCCGTCCGGTCCGTGCTGCGGTCCGCCGGTGTGGAGGCGCGCAACCTGCGGGTCCGCGACCTCGGTGACCGCGCCTGCCTGGAGGTCGACGCCGAGCACGTGCAGCAGGTCAGCGACCTGCCCGAGGTCCTCGACGCCCTGCACGACGCAGGATTCGCCGACGCCCGGGTCGACCCACGGGGGTTCCGGTCCGGGTCGATGAACGAGCGTCTCGGCGAGCCGGAGCGCTTTCGCTGACGCACCGCACGATCCGCGTGGCCTCCGGGCCGCACACCACCGTAGGCTTGCGGCCCGGCCGCGGTCCCGTCTCCGCGGACCGCAGACGATCCACCCCGAGCAGTGAGAGAGGTCAGACCCGTGCCGACTGGCAAGGTGAAGTGGTACGACGCCGAGAAGGGCTTCGGCTTCTTGTCGAAGGACGACGGAGGCGACGTCTACGTGCGTGCTGACGCCCTCCCGGCGGGCACCTCCGCGCTGAAGCCGGGTGCCCGGGTCGAGTTCGGGCTGGTGCAGGGCCGCAAGGGCGACCAGGCGTTGCAGCTGCGGCTGCTCGAGCCGGTGGCGTCGGTGGCCAAGGCGGTGTCGAAGGCCAGCCGCAAGAAGCCTGCGGACATGGTGATCATCATCGAGGACCTCTACGGGCTGCTCGAGAACGTGCAGGGCTCCTACCGAGCCGGGCGGCACCCCGACGCCAAGACGGCCAGGCCGACGGCCAAGGTGCTGCGCGCCCTCGCCGACGAGCTCGAGCTGTAGCCGGCGCTCAACCCTCCAGGGAGCCCTCCGGGGCCGGCTTCGGCCCCGCCCGGACCCCGCTCAGCGTCCAGACGCTCCACGCCACCAGGATGGCGGCGGCGACCCCCAGCCCGAGTCGGGGGACGAGCGGCAGGGCGATGCCGACCAGCCCGCCCACCACCCAGGACAGCTGCAGCACGGTCTCCGAGCGGGCGAAGGTCGCCGACCGCCTGGTCTCGGGGATGTCGCGCTGGATCAGCGCGTCCAGCGAGAGCTTGCCCAGCGACTGGGCCAGGCCCGCCGTCAGCCCGAGGAGCACGGCGGTCGCCAACCCGTACAAGAGCGCCACCACCACTGCCGCGGCGGCGTCCGCGAGCAGTGTTGCCACCACCGTGACCTCGGCCCGGATCCTGCGCAGCACGGAGCCGAGGGCGATGCCCAGGGTGCTCCCCACTCCGGCCGAGCCGACCACCAGGCCGAGCAGCAGCTCGGGCCGGTCCTCCCAGCCCGGCAACGGCCTGTCCCGCAGCAGGAACGCCATGAACATCAGCAGGAAGCCGCTGAGCACCCGCATGCCGGTGTTGGCGCGCAGCGCGATGCTGACCGGGTGGGGCAGCTGGGGACGCCGGCGCCGCTGCCGGCCCAGGGGCGACATGGACGACCGGTCCTCGCCGGCCGCGCTGTCCACCCGCCCGGGCAGCAGGATGGTGAGGATCGTGGCCCCGATGAACAGCAGGAACGCGTAGCGCAGCGACCACTGGGGTCCGAAGGTGGACGCGCCGACCGCCACGGGGGCGGACACGGCGGCTCCAGCGACCGAGGCCAGGGAGATGCGCGAGTTGGCCTTCACCAGGGTGAGCCGCTCCGGCAGCAGCCTCGGCACGGCCGCGGCGCGGGTGACGCCGTACGCCTTCGACGCCACCAGGCAGCCCAGCGCCGCCGGGAACAGCGCCAGGTCGTCACCGCCTCCGACGGCGTCCGCGAGCACCCAGCACAGGAAGGCCCGCAGCGCCATGGTGGCGCCGATCGCCCAGCGCCGGCCGTGCGCGAACCGGTCCAGGACCGGCCCGATCAGCGGCGCGACGATGGCGAAGGGCAGCATGGTCAGCCCGAGGAACAGCGCCACCTGGCCGCGGGCCTGGTCCGTGGGCACCTGGAAGAACAGCGTGCCCGCCAGCGAGATCGTCACCGCCGCATCCCCGGCACCGTTGACGGCGTGCAGCTCGATCAGCCGGGACAGCCCGCTGTCACCGGCCCCTTCGGCTCGGGTCGCGCGCCGGGCCTGGCGGTAGGTGAAGCCCGCGACCCGGCCGGTCGCCGACCCGGCCCGCCGAGCCCCCCGAGCGGTCGCCCCCGCCAACCGCCGGGCCCGCCCGAGCGGGCGGGACCCGGGCGGCGTCCCCGGCCCGTGGGGCGCCTCGGCGCCCGCCCCGGCGTCGGTTCCGGCGTCGGTCCCGGCGTCGGTTCCGGCGTCGGTTCCGGCGTCGGTCTCGGGATCGGTCTGGGGCTCGTCCTCCACAGACCTGGACTCCTCGGACCGCATGCCCCCATCTTGCCTGCCCGCCGGCCCGGAGGCTGTCCTCCGCCCACCGGGAGCGGTCCCGACGGGGATCACTGCTTCGACGCGACAGGAGCCACCGGCGTAGGGAACAATCGTCCCTCGTGATCACCGCAGCCAGAGCCGTCAAGCCGGACACCGTCGGGGTGCGTGCCGTCGACGCTGCCCGCGAGGCACTCCTCGAGCTCGTCGACGCGGCCGACGTGGGTGAGCACCTCGGGCACACCGCCGAGGACGACCGGGTCGTGACGCACTACTTCGAGTGCCTGGGTGCGGGCTACCGTGGCTGGCGCTGGGCGGTCACGGTGGCCCGGGCGCCGCGGATGAAGACGGTGACCGTCGACGAGGTGGTACTGCTGCCCAGCGAGGGCGCGATCATCGCGCCCGAGTGGGTCCCCTACCGGGACCGGATCCAGGCCGGCGACCTGAGCCCCGGCGACCTGCTGCCCACCGAAGAGGACGACCCGCGGCTGGTGCCGGGATACCTCAGCGGCGACCCCGGCGACGACATCGTCGACCAGGACACCTGGCGCGACGTCATCGAAAAGCTGGACCTCGGCCGGCCCCGCGTCCTCTCGCTCGAGGGTCGGGACCTGGCCGCGCAGCGCTGGTATGACGGCAGCCACGGTCCGCACGCGCTGCTCGCCCAGTCCGCGCCCGCCCGGTGCGCGTCGTGCGGCTTCCTGGTCCGGCTGGCCGGCCCGCTGTCCCGGGTGTTCGGCGTCTGCGCCAACGCACAGGCCAACGACGACGGGCGGGTGGTGTCCCGCGATCACGGCTGCGGCGCCCACTCCGAGGCCCAGCTGGCCCAGAACAGCCAGCCGCAGCCGCTTGCCGACCCGGTGCTGGACACGCTCTCCTGGGACGAGCTCGAGAAGTTCTGAGGCCCTGCGGCTAGAGCTTCTCCCGAGCCTCGCGGTGGTTCCTGCGCCGGCGGCAGTACTCCCAGCCGATCACGCCGAGCGCGAAGCCGGCCAGGCAGGTCCACTGCCACCATCCCCGTCCGGCCGCCTCGAGCCGCCCGTGGAAGGGCAGCAGGCCCAGGAAGGCCAGCAGGAACAGGCCGGTGCCGACCGCCACCGTCCAGGTGCCGTCCAGATCGAGCGGGTCCACGTCGGCCACCACGTACGTCCGGTTGCCGATCTCGTGCCTGACCACCCCGTCGACGGGCTGCTCGGGGTAGTCGGAGTGCTGCACGCCTCGAATGTACGCCGCGGCGGCGGGGAGATGGGACCAGCTCTGCATCCACCGGCCAGGCAGCTGCTCGGTGCCTGGCCCGGCAGGTTGTCTCTCCGGGCGTCGGGGTAGATGCTCTGGTGGCGGCACCTCCGCCGCCCCACGAAGGGAGAGCACATGACGACCACGCCCGGCGAGCCGGTCAGCGACGAGGACATCACCACCACCGGCATCACGAACACCGGCGGAGGCGGCGACGCCGATGGGACGGACGGCGGGGACGCCGACGGCACCGACGGCGGCGGCGCGGACGCGGACGGCACGGACGGCACGGACGGCACGGATGGCGGCGGCGCGGACGCGGACGGCACCGACGGGGACGCGACCGACACCACCGACGGCGACACGACCGACGGCGACACGACCGACGGCGACACGACCGACGGCGACACGACCGACGGCGGGGACGCCGACGGCACCGACGGCTGAGCCCTTGCCGCACCCGGTCGCAGCCCTCGAGCTGCTCGGCGGTGACGCCCAGACGTTCTTCACGAAGATCTGGGCGTCCCGCACGCACATCCACCACACCGACCCGGCGGCTCTGGTCGGCCTGCTCGGCTTCGACGACGTCGACCGGCTCCTGACGGGCACCGCGATCCGCACCCCCGCCGTGCGGATCGCCAAGGACGGGACCGTCCTGCCCGCCGCGGCGTTCACCCGGCAGGCGACCCTCGCGGGTCAGCCGCTGACCGGGCTGGTCGACCCGCGCAAGGTGTTCGACCTCTTCGACGACGGCGCCACCGTCGTGCTCCAGGGGCTGCACCGCTACTGGGAGCCGCTCGGCGCTCTGGTCGCCGAGCTGGAGCTCGCGCTGGGGCACCCCTGCCAGGCCAACGCCTACCTCACGCCGCCCGGGTCCCAAGGCTTCGCACTGCACAGCGACAGCCACGACGTGTTCGTGTTCCAGACCCATGGCAGCAAGGTCTGGGAGGTCCACGCCGGCCCTGACGAGGCGCCGGCCGTGCAGAGCGTCGTCCTGGAGCCCGGGCTGAGCATGTACCTCCCCAGTGGCACCCCGCACGCCGCCCGCGCCCAGGACACCGTGTCCCTGCACGTCACGGTCGGCGTCAACCAGGTCACCTGGCGCCACCTTCTCGAGCGGGCGCTGGCCGACGCGATGGAGAGGACCGGCGGGCAGCACCTGCCGGCGGGCTACCTCGACGACCCGGCCGTGCTCGCGGACGACCTGCCCCGGCGGGTCGAGGCGCTCGTCACCGGGCTCCGGGACCTGGATGCGATGGCCGTCGCGGACGCGCAGGTCCGGAGGTTCCTGACCGGCCGCACCCTGTGGCAGCGCGGCGGCCTGCGGGACCGGATCGCCACCCGGCAGCTGTCCGACACCAGCCGGCTGCGCCGCCGGCCCGGTCACCCGTGCGTCCTCGTGCCGGACGGTGACCACCTGCGGGTGCTGCTCGGCGACCGCGAGCTGGTGATGCCCGTGCGGCTCGCTGCGGCCCTGGAGGCGGTGCGGGGCGCCTCCACGTTCCGGCCCGCGGACCTCGCCGGCCACCTCGACGAGCAGAGCCGGCTGGTGGTGTGCCGGCGGCTGGTGCGCGAGGGACTTCTCGAAGCCCTGGGATGACGTTCCGCTGCGCGGTGGCGAGCCTCGAGCGGGACGAGGCGGCGGTCGGCTCCGCGTCCACCGTGCGCGCCTTCCTGCTGGTCGAGAACGCCGGGCCCTGGGGTGTCGACGCCCTGCGCGACGCCCGCCTCCCGGAGCACGTCAAGAGCGGCCTGCGCGACCGGGCGGCCCGCACCGGGGTCCGGGTGCTGCTGGTCCGCCGGCACCGGGGAGCCTCGTCCGGGCCGGGGCTCCGGGTGTTCGCCGCCTGGGCCGACGCCGCCGACCCGTGGCTGGAGACCGCCACGGTGGCCGGCCCCGAGCAGCTGCTCGACCTGGACGTCGTCGCGCTCGGCAGAGGCAGGTCTCCGGGCCTCACCCCGACCACCCGACCGGTGTTCTGCGTGTGCACGCACGGTCGCCACGACAGCTGCTGCGCGAGCCTCGGCCGGCCGACCGCGGCGGCCCTGACCGCCTCTCACCCGGAGGAGACCTGGGACGTCTCGCACGTCGGCGGCGACCGGTTCGCCGCCAACGTGCTGGTGCTGCCCGAGGGGCTGTACTACGGGCGTGTCTCTGCTGCTGCCGCGCCCGCGCTGGCAGACCGGCACCTCGCGGGCCACCTGGAGCTCGACCTGCTGCGCGGGCGCTCCGGCTTCGACTTCGCCGTGCAGGCCGCCGAGGTCGCCGTGCGGCGCCGGGCGGGAGAGACCCGCACGGACGCCGTACGCCTGCTCGCGACGAGGCGGTCCTCACCGGACGCGGACCTCGCCGTGCGGTTCGACGTCGCCGGGACGCCGTACGACGTGGTGGTGCGCCGTTCGCGGACCCCCGAGGAGCACCAGCTGACCTGCCGGGCCCGGCGTCTCGAGGTGGCACCGACCTACGAGGTCCGGTCCGTGGCTCTCGGGTGACCGGGAGCCTGTGACCGGGGTCGGTTCGGGTGCACCATGGGTGTCATGACCTCAGCGATCAGTGCCCGGAGGTTGCGCAAGACGTTCGGCCGGACCGTCGCCCTGGACGGGCTCGACCTGGAGGTGTCCACGGGCGAGGTGCACGGCTTCCTCGGGCCCAACGGCTCCGGAAAGTCCACCACCATCCGCGTTCTCCTCGGCCTGCTACGCCCGGACGGCGGCGATGTCCGGCTGCTCGACGGCGACCCGTGGCGTGACGCTGCCGCGCTGCACCGTCGACTGGCATACGTCCCGGGTGACGTGAGCCTGTGGCCGAACCTGACCGGCGGTGAGGTGATCGACCTGCTCGGCCGGCTCCGCGGCGGGCACGACCCGCAGCGGCGTGCCGAGCTGCTGGACCGCTTCGACCTGGACCCGACCAAGAAGTCGCGCAGCTACAGCAAGGGCAACCGGCAGAAGGTCGCGCTGGTGGCTGCCCTGGCCTCGGACGTGGAGCTGCTGCTGCTCGACGAGCCGACGTCGGGGCTCGACCCGCTGATGGAGGCGGTCTTCCAGGACTGCATCCAACAGGAGGCAGCCCGTGGGCGCACGGTGCTGCTCTCCAGCCACATCCTGGCCGAGGCGGAGGCGCTGTGCGACCGCGTGAGCATCATCCGCGCCGGGCGGACGGTGCAGAGCGGCACGCTCGACGAGCTGCGGCACCTGACCAGGACCACCGTGGTCGCCGAGACCGCCCGGCACGCCGACCGGCTGGACACGGTGCCGGGAGTGGCGCACGTGCAGCGCCTCGACGGTCGGGTCAGCTTCGACGTGGACACCGACCACCTGGACGAGGCGATGAGCTACCTCGCGGCCCTGGACATCCGGTCGCTGGTCAGCCACCCGCCGACGCTGGAGGAGCTGTTCCTGCGGCAGTACGGCGAGCAGGTGCCCACCGAGGTGTCCCCGTGACCACGGTCACGGGCCTGGAGGGGGCCGGTGGGCTGCTGCGGCTCGCGGTGCGACGCGACCGGGTCCGGCTGACGGTGTGGGTCGTCGCCCTGACCCTGGCCACCTACCTGTCCGGCAACGCGATGGGCACCACCTTCCCCACGGCTGCCGCTATCGAGGCCTATGCCCGCTCGGCGGCCTCGCCCGCGGTGGTCGCGATGGCCGGCCCGCCGATCGCGCTGGACACCCTGCCCGGCATCGTGATCAGCAAGGTCGCGGTCACCTGCATCATCGCGACCGCCCTGCTGGCGATCCTCACCGTCGTCCGCCACACCCGCAGCGAGGAGGAGGAGGGTCGCAGCGAGATGCTGCGGGCGACCGTCGTCGGCAGGCACGCCGGCTCGACGGCCGCCCTGATGCTCGCCTGCGGCGCATCGGTGCTGCTCGGGGTGGGTACGGCGGTCGCGCTGACGGGGGCTGCGGTGCCCGCCTCGTCGTCCTGGCTGTTCGGGGCGGGCATCGCCATGGTCGGGGTGGTGTTCGCGGCGCTGACCCTGGTGCTGTCCCAGGTGTTCACACACGCCCGGACCGTGATCGGGGCGGCGCTGGCACTGCTCGGGCTGGCCTACGTGGTGCGGGCCGCGGGTGACGTCGGGAGGAACGGACTGGTCTGGCTCTCGCCCATCGGCTGGTCCCAGGCGACCCACCCTCTCGGCGACGAGCGCTGGTGGCCGCTGCTGGTCAGCCTGGCCGCCTCCGTGGTGCTCGTCGGCGTCGCGGCGGCGCTGGCGAACCGCCGCGACGTGGGCGCCGGGCTGGTCGTCCCTCGCAACGGCTCCGCCACCGCCTCGCCGCAGCTGTCCGGTCCGGTCGGGCTGGCGCTGCGGCTCCAGCGCGGGCTGCTCGGCGGCTGGGCTTGCGGCCTGTTCCTCATGGGCGTCGCGGTCGGCTCGCTGTCGAACGCCGTGCAGGACATGGCTAGGGACAACCCGACGCTGGTGAGGTACCTCGCAGCGACCGGGCAGGGGTCGCTCACCGACAGCTACCTGTCCTCGATGCTGCTGATCATGGCCCTCCTCTCGGCGGGGTTCGCGGTGTCCTCGGCCCTGCGACTGCGACCCGACGAGACCTCCGGCCGGCTGGAGCTGCTGCTGTCGACCGGCGTGTCCCGCAGCCGCTGCCTGCTCGACACGCTGGTTGTCACCGCCCTCGGCACCGTGGTCGTGCTGGTCTGCGGCGGCCTGGGGCTCGGGCTGGCCTACGGGCTCGTCGTCTCGGACGCGGCCCAGCCGTTGCGGTTCGCGGGTCTGGCGCTGGTCTACGCGCCTGCGGTGCTGATGCTGGCCGCCCTCGGGGTGCTGCTGCTCGGCTGGCGACCCGCCGCGGCGGTCGTCGCCTGGGCCGCGCTCGCGGTGTGCTTCGTGCTGGGCTGGCTCGGCGGGCTCGTCCACCCGCCCCGGTGGCTCCAGGAGCTCTCCCCGTTCTGGCACACCCCGGCGGTCCCCGTGGACCCGGTCAGCCTCACCGCCCCGCTGCTGATCGCGTTGTCCGTCGGGCTCCTGGTGGCGGGGGGCGCCGTGGGTCTCCGGCGTCGCGACATCGGTTGACCGCGGAATAGTTAGCCCGGGTAATGAGTTATCCTAACTACCATGCCATCGCCCTCGGAGGTCGCCCGCTCCGACAGCGGGCTCGCGTCCGCACTGCGGATCTCCGTCGCGCGGCTGTCGCGACGCCTGCGGAGCGAACGACACCCCTCGAACGAGCTGCTCCCGGTGGGACAGCTGTCCGTGCTGGGGTCGCTGTCGCGGCACGGGGAGTGCACCGTCGGGGAGCTCGCCGCCCTGGAGCGGGTGCAGCCGCCGTCGATGACGCGCACGGTCGGCTGCCTGGTCGACGGCGGGTACGTCCTGCGGCGACGGGGCGAGACCGACGGACGCAAGGTCGTCGTCGCGCTCTCGCCGAAGGGCATCGAGACCCTCACCGCGGACCGGAGCCGCCGCGACGCCTGGCTCGCCCGGCGTCTGCGTGAGCTCACCGCCGACGAACGCGCCGTGCTGCGCCAGGCAGCCCCCATCCTCGAAAGACTGGCTCAAGTTTGAGTCCCACGTTCCGCTCGCTCCGGGTCCGCAACTACCGGCTGTACGCCTCCGGTGCCGTCGTGTCCAACGTCGGCACCTGGATGCAGCGGGTGGCCCAGGACTGGCTCGTCCTGCAGCTGACCCACAACAACGGCACCGCGCTGGGCATCACGACCGGCCTGCAGTTCCTCCCGATCCTCCTGCTCTCGCCGTACGCCGGCCTGATCGCGGACCGCTTCCCCAAGCGCCGGCTGCTGCAGGTCACCCAGATGATGCTGGCCGTGCCGGCGCTGCTGCTCGGCCTCCTCGCGGTCACCGGTGTCGCCCAGAGCTGGCACGTCTACGCCCTGGCCTTCGCGTTCGGCATCGGGTCCGCGTTCGATGCGCCCGCCCGGCAGTCGTTCGTCAGCGAGATCGTCGGACCGGACGACCTGACGAACGCGGTCGGGCTCAACTCCGCCTCCTTCAACCTGGCCCGGATGGTCGGCCCGGCACTGGCCGGCTTGCTGATCGCGGCGCTCGGCTCCGGGGTGCCCGCGACCGGGGCCGTGATCCTGATCAACGCGGTCAGCTACGGCGCGGTGATCCTCTCCCTGCACCGGATGCGCGAGCGCGAGCTGCACCCCGCCAGGCCGACGCAGCGGCGGCCCGGGATGATCGCCGACGGCGTCCGCTACACGCTGGCGCGGCCCGACCTGATGCTGATCCTGACCATCGTGTTCTTCGCGGGAACCTTCGGGTTGAACTTCCAGATCACCTCCGCCCTGATGGCCACCGAGGTCTTCCACAAGGGCGCGGGCGAGTACGGTCTGCTCGGCACCACGCTCGCGATCGGGTCGCTGTCCGGGGCCCTGCTCGCAGCCCGGCGGGTCCGGGTCAGGCACCGGCTGGTGATCATGGCTGCGGTGACCTTCGGGCTCACCGAGGTCGTCGCGGGGCTGATGCCGTCGTACCTGCTGTTCGCGGTCTGGACCCCGGTGATCGGCGTGTTCTCGCTCACCATGATCACCTCCGCGAACGCGACGTTCCAGATGAGTGTGACGCCGGAGATGCGCGGCCGGGTGATGGCGCTGTACATGATGGTCTTCATGGGCGGCACCCCCCTCGGCGCACCGATCGTCGGCTGGGTCGGGCAGGAGTTCGGCGCCCGGTGGACGCTCGTCGGCGGCGGCGCCGCGACCGTCCTCGGCACCGCCTTCGCGGTGGTGATGTTCAGCCGGGCCAAGGGCCTGATCGGGCACCTGCACGACGAGCACCAGTCCAGCGGCTCCGGCTCCGAGATGGCCCGTGCCTGAGCCGGCCCGCACCCACGAGTGGTTCACGAGTGGTTATGGTGGAGCGGGTGAACCCCCGCTACCGACGCATGGTGATCCCGGGTGCCCTCGTGGTCCTGATCCTGATCGTCGTGCTCTCCGCCGTCCTGCGGAGGTGACGCGGTGGCCGAACCCCTGCTGCGCGCGCTGGCCCGGCTGCGCGGGCTGCTGCTCGACGACGCCTCGCTGGTGCGCGCCGTCGGGTCCGGTCGCCAGACGGGACGTACGCCGCGCTGGCGACGCGTCGAGCTGCGCTACGTCGACCTCAAGGCGGGCCGGCGGCTGCAGGTCACGACCTACGACCAGACCCAGGCGCACACGGCGAACCATCTCCCGGGGAGCTCCGCCGCGCAGGCTGTGGACGACCTGCTCGACGAGCCGTTCGGCAGCTGGCACGCTCAGACGACCACCGAGACGCACCAGCTGCGGGTGACCCGCAAGCTCGAGGCGATGGTGCACACGACCGCCCGGGAGCCGGGTGAGCAGCCGCCGAGCCAGCAGCACGACCGGCACAAGGCCCGGCTGCTCCCGCAGGACGACCCGGTCCTCGCCGCTCTCGGGCTGGCCGACGAGCGCGGCCGCATCAAGCCGAGCCGGCAGGCGAAGTACCGCCAGGTCGAGGAGCTCCTGCGGGACCTCGCGCCCGTGGTCGACGCGGCGGTAGGGTCCGGGCGGGTGCGCCGACCCACCCCCGAGCAGCCGCTGCAGGTCGTCGACCTCGGCTGCGGCAACGCCTACCTGACCTTCGCCGCGCACCGCTTCCTCAGCCACGTGCGCGGTCTGCCCGTGCACACCACCGGCGTCGATGTGAAGGCGCAGTCCCGCGACCACAACAGCGCCCTCGCCGCCGCCCTGGGTCTCGACGCGCAGATGACCTTCGTGCAGAGCGACATCGGCACCGCGGAGCTCGAGCACCCGCCCGACGTGGTCCTGGCCCTGCACGCCTGCGACACCGCCACCGACGACGCGCTGGCCCGGGCCGTCACCTGGGACGCACCGGTCGTGCTGGCCGCGCCCTGCTGCCACCACGACGTCGCGGCCCAGCTGCGCCGGGCGCCGACCCCGGCGCCGTACACCCTGCTGACCCGCAACGGAATCCTGCGCGAGCGGTTCGCCGACACGCTCACCGACGCGATGCGCGCGGCGGTGCTGCGGCTGGTCGGCTACCGCGTCGAGGTCATCGACTTCGTGGACAGCAGGCACACCCCGCGCAACACCCTGCTGCGGGCGGTCCGCACAGGTGCCGCTGTCCCCGGCGACGTGCGTCGCGAGCTCGACGAGCTCACCGAGACCTGGAGCGTGCACCCGAGGCTCGCGGAGCTGCTGCGTGACCGGCTGGCCTAGCGCGCCGGCCCTCTGCCTCGCGCTCCTGCTGCTTGCCGCACCGGCCGCCGCCGACGCGACGAGCGTCCCGGGGAGCCGGCTGTTCTCGTTCGGCGACGACGACATCTTCGAGTCCAGCGGGCTGGTCGACCGCGGCGACGTCGTGTTCACCATCAACGACTCCGGCGACGACGCGGTGGTCTACGGCGTCGACCCGGCGTCGGGGAGGACGGTGTCGCACACGACGTACGCAGACTCCGTCGAGGACGTCGAGGCGCTCGCGCCCGGCGCGGACGGGACGCTCTGGGTGGGCGACATCGGCGACAACCGCCACAGCCGGGACGGCATCGCGGTCTACCACGTCCGGCCCGGCGAGCACGACCGCGCCGCCGACCGGTTCGACCTCGCCTACCCGGACGGGCCGCACGACGCGGAGACCCTGCTGGTCCAGCCGCGCACGCAGCAGGTATTCGTGGTCTCCAAGTCGGTCTTCGGCGGGACGGTGTACGCCGCGCCCCGCACCCTGGCCAGCGGGCGAGCGAACAGGCTGCACGCCTACGCCCGGGTGCGCGGCCTGGTGACCGACGGCGCGTTCTTCCCCGACAGGAGCCACGTGGTGCTGCGCACCTACGGGGAGGCGATGGTCTACACGATCCCGGACTTCGGGCTGGTCGGCACGGTGCGCCTGCCGACCCAGCCGCAGGGCGAGGGGATCTCCATGGGTCGGGACGGCCGGATGCTGCTGTCCACCGAGGGGGTGCACGCCGACGTGCTGCAGGTCGCGCTGCCGGGCCGGTTGACCGCGGCGCAGCCCTCGACCGCCCGGCCCGCACGACCGCCGCTCGCCGAGCAGGCGGGCCGTCGGCAGGACCCGCGGGGGGCGTGGGACTGGACGGCGATCGCGGTGGCGGCTGCGGGCGTCGCCGGTCTGGGGTGTCTCGCCTGGCACGGGTCGCGACTGCGGGGGCCCCGCTGAGCCTCTCGAGGCCCACGGCTCAGGTCGGGTCCGAAGCTGGGCGTCGCCCGACCATGTGGAAGACCCGACTGAGCTGTCGGTAGGGGTCGCGACGGCTGGCCTGCAGCTCGACGTCGGCGACCGCGGCGACGTCCGTGGTGGCGAGCGGCAGGTCCATCCAGTCGCTGAACAGCCACACGCCGTACCAGGCCTCTAATGGAGCGTTGCCGTCATGCAGCAGCTCCGCGAGGTGCTCGACGGTGTCGGCGCGGGTGTCGGTGCCGAGAACCCCGCGCTCGTGGGTGGCCTCGAAGGCCGCCAGCGCCTCGACCCACCGCTTCTCGAGTGCGGGTCTGATCGCCAGCGTCGCCGCGTTCAGCGCCATCACCGAGACGATGCCGCCTGGAGCCAGGCAGCCGCACAGCGCGCTGAGCATCGGCTCGGGTCGCGGGAGGTACATCAGGACGCCGTGGCACAGCACAGCAGCGAACCGCTCACCGCCGGTTGCCGCGGCCGCCTCCTCCCCGGAGGCCTCGACGAGCCGCACGCGGTCGCGCACCGCCGCCGGCTCGGCGCTCACCCGCTGCTCGGCCTTGGCCAGCATCGCCGCCGACGAGTCGAGGACGGTGACCTGGTGACCCCGTCGAGCCAGGGGCAGGGACTGGTGCGCGGCGCCGCCGCCGACGTCGAGCACGCTGGCCGGCGGCTCCGGCAGGTGGTCGAGCAGCTGATGGTGCAGGACGAACGTCCGGACCCGGCCCTTGACGGTCGCGTAGGCCCCGTCGACGAACGGGTCCGCCAGAGCCGCCCAGGCATCCTCGGACACGGGAGCAGCGTCTCACGTGCCGATGCCGGTGGCGACGACTCGCCTCCGGTCGGGCCGTGCGGACCGGCCCCTGGTCGAGCGAGCGGACGATCCCGTTCAGAGGCGCTCGACCACGTAGTCGACGCAGGCGGTGAGCGCCTCGACGTCCGCGGGGTCGACGGCGGGGTACATCGCCACCCGCAGCTGGTTGCGCCCCAGCTTGCGATAGGGCTCGACGTCCACGATCCCGTTGCGCCGCAGCGTCTTCGCGACCGCGGCGGCATCGACGCTCCCGTCGAAGTCGACGGTGCCGACCACCAGGGAGCGGTCATCCGGGTCAGCGACGTACGGCGAGGTGTAGGCCGTCTTCTCGGCCCAGGTGTAGAGCCTGCTCGAGCTGTCGGAGGTCCGGGAGACGGCGAAGTCCAGGCCACCCTGTCCGTTGAGCCAGTCGAGCTGCTCGGCCATCAGGAACAGCGTCGCCACCGCAGGAGTGTTGTAGGTCTGGTTCTTGGCCGAGTTGTCGATCGCCGTCGGCAGGTCGAGGAACGCCGGCACCCACCGGTCGGTCGCGGCGATGGCAGCGGCCCGCTGCAGGGCGGCGGGCGACAGCACGGCGACGTACAGGCCGCCGTCGGAGGCGAAGCTCTTCTGCGGCGCGAAGTAGTACGCGTCCACCTCGGTGATGTCGACCGGCAGGCCGCCGGCGCCCGAGGTCGCGTCCACGACGACCAGGGCTCCCTCGTCGGCGCCGGGGACCCGGCGGACCGGCACCATCACGCCGGTCGAGGTCTCGTTGTGCGCCCACGCGTAGACGTCCACACCGGCCTCGGCACGCGGCTCCGGGCGGCTTCCTGGTGCGGACTCGATGACCGTCGGCTCGTCGAGGAAGGGCGCCGTGCGGGCCGCGGTGGCGAACTTCGCGGAGAACTCCCCGAAGGACAGGTGCTGGCTGCGCCGACGGATCAACCCGAACGTGGCGACGTCCCAGAATGCGGTCGCTCCGCCGTTGCCGAGCACCACCTCGTACCCCTCGGGCAGGTCGAACAGCGCCGCGACCCCTTCGCGGACCCGGCCGAGGAGGTTCCTCACCGGTGCCTGCCGGTGCGACGTCCCGAGCAGGGAGGTGCCGGTGGCTGCCAACGCCTCGAGCGCCTCGACGCGGACCTTCGAGGGGCCGGAGCCGAACCGGCCGTCGGTGGGGAGCAGGGAGTCGGGGATGCTGATCGGATCGGTCACGGTGGGCCTGCCTCGGTGGGACGACTGGAACGTGGTGACCTGACCTCGTTGTCAGCTCGGTGCCCACCTAGTCTGTCACCCGCAGCGACCCGCAGCTCAGCACGGCCGGCTTCCACAGGAGATCATGGGCAACCTCACACCGCGGCTCGAACCGGCCCGGTTCACCGACCCGCTGACCCAGGCTCTGGTCGCCGAGGTGCAGGCCGAGTACACCGTGCTCTACGGCGGGCCGGACAGCACCCCGCTCGAGGACGGCGTCTTCGACCCGCCAGGTGGGGCCTTCTTCCTGGCCTACGACGGTGACGTCCCGGTGGCCATGGGTGGGTGGCGGATGCGGTCCGACGTACGTCCGTGGGGGCTGGTGCCGGCTGCGGAGGTCAAACGCATGTACGTCGCGCCAGCCGCCCGACGTCGGGGGTACGCCCGAGCTGTGCTGGCCCACCTCGAGCAGACCGCCCGTGCGGCCGGGGCGGAGGTGATGGTGCTAGAGACGGGTGCGCCCCAGCAGGCGGCGATCGCGATGTACGTCGCGGCCGGGTACGTCCCGGTGGAGAAGTTCGGCCACTACGCCTGGTCGCCGACGCAGCGGTGCTTCGGCAAGCGGCTCTAGGAGGCTGTCGACCTCGCAGTCACAAGGTGGCGGTCTCCCCACGGCCGACCACTCGGACCATGCCGGACAGGCCGCGGCGTGACATCTCGTCGGTGAAGTCCGACAGCGGTGACCTCATCACCGCGTAGTCGTCGACATGCACCGGCACCGCCCGGCGCGGGCGGACCACGTCCAGCAGGTCCGCGCCCTGGCGCCCGTCCATGGTCACCACGATGCCCCCGGGCAGCGTCGTGCCTCCGAGGTGGACGACGGCGAGGTCGACGTCCGGCCAGCGCCGGGCGATCTCGTGGATCCGGTCGTACATCAGCGTGTCCCCGGTGAGGTACACCCGCTGTGCCACAGCACCGGTCGTGTCCCCGAACTCCAGCAGGCTCCCCATCACCGGAGGCAGCAGGCGGGCGACCAGCGCGGGTCCGTGCCTGCCGGGGAGCGCCGTGACGGTGAGCAGCTCCTGGCCCTTGACCAGCGTGTGCCGCTCCCAGGTGTCCACGCCGACCGCGCGCCGGAACCCGGCCAGGCCCTGCAACCGTCGCGAGGCGTGCGGGGTGGTGATGACCGGCAGCGCGCGGTCCAGGCTCCGCTGGGCGACCCGGTCCCAGTGGTCCCCGTGCAGGTGCGAGAGCACCACCGCGTCCAGGGGCGGCAGGTCCTCGACCTGCATCGCCGGGTCCAGCAGCCTCGCGGTGAACAGCCCGTAGCCCAGGTGCACGCGCTGGCCGGCGTGCAGGAAGCTCGGGTCGGTCAGCACGGTGAACGACCCCCAGCTGAGCAGGACCGTCGCGTTGCCGATGAAGGTCAGGGAGAGGGACATGTCGGCCGCCGTACCCACCCGGTCGCGGGTCACGCCACCTCCAGGCCGGGGCTATCCCCAGGCGGGGTCCCAGCCGTCGGCCTCGTCGGCCTTGCGGGTGGGCGGACCGACGTAGATGGCCGAGGGGCGGATCAGCCGACCGGTGCGCTTCTGCTCCATGATGTGCGCCGACCAGCCACCGGTGCGGGCACAGGTGAACATCGAGGTGAACATGTGCGGCGGGACCTCGGCGAAGTCGAGCACGATGGCCGCCCAGAACTCCACGTTGGTCTCCAGCACCCGGTCCGGGCGGCGTTCGCGAAGCTCGGCGAGGGCGGCCTGCTCCAAGGCCTCGGCGACCTCGTAGCGCGGGGCGCCGAGCTCCTTCGCCGTACGCCGCAGGACGCGGGCACGCGGGTCCTCGGCGCGGTAGACCCGGTGCCCGAAGCCCATCAGCCGCTCGCCCCGGTCGAGCAGGTCCTTGACGTAGCTGCGCGCGTCGCCCGTGCGCTCGACGGCCTCCAGCATGCCCAGCACCCGCGAGGGTGCACCTCCGTGCAGCGGGCCGCTCATCGCCCCGACGGCCGCCGAGAGGGCCGCGCCGACGTCCGCGCCGGTCGAGGCCACCACCCGGGCGGTGAACGTCGAGGCGTTCATGCCGTGCTCGGCGGCCGAGGTCCAGTAGGCGTCGACGGCCTGCACGTGTCGGGGGTCGGGCTCGCCCTTCCACCGGATCATGAACCGCTCGGTGATCGAGCCCGCCTTGTCCACCTCGGACTGCGGCACCATGGGCTGGCCGAGCCCGCGGGCGGCCTGGGCCACGAAGGAGAGCACCATCACGGCCGCCCGCGCCAGGTCCTTGCGGGCCTGGTCGTCGTCGGTGTCGTAGAGCGGCTTCATCCCCCAGGTCGGCGCCAGCATGGCGATCGCGGACTGCACGTCGACCCGGATGTCACCGGAGTGCACCGGCAGGGCGAACGGCTCGGCGGGTGGCAGCCCCGGCTGGTAGCTGCCGTCCACCAGCAGCCCCCAGACGTTCTCGAACGGCACCCGCCCGACCAGGTCTTCGACGTCCACGCCGCGGTAGCGCAGCGCAGACCCCTCCCTGTCCGGCTCGGCGATCTCCGTCTCGAAGGCGACGACGCCTTCTAGACCATGGTGGATCTCGGTCACGTCCGACTCCTTCGTCCTCGCCCCGCACGCCCAAATGTCCCCATCATGCACACCTCGAGCCGCCACGTCACGTGTCTCGCGCCGGTTGCTAGGTTCGTGAGATGAGCGGTCAGCCCCAGCAGGACCTCGGCAGGCTCCGGCGTGAGTACGGCGACCGCGGGCTCGACACCCCCGACCTCGCCGACGACCCCATCGCCATGTTCCGGCGATGGTTCGACGAGACCGTGGCGGCGGGGCTGCACGAGCCGAACGCCATGGTCGTCGCCACGGTCTCCGGGGACGGGCGACCCTCGGCACGGCTGGTGCTGCTCAAGGGCCTCGACGAGCGGGGTTTCGTGTTCTACACCAACCTCGACTCGCGCAAGGGTGCGGAGATCGCGGCCAACCCGGCCGTCTCGCTGCTCTTCCCCTGGCACGACCTGCAGCGCCAGGTGCGGGTCGAGGGTCTGGCGTCGCGGGTCTCGGCGGAGGAGAGCGAGGCCTACTTCGCCGCCCGGCCCCGCGAGTCCCAGCTCGGCGCCTGGGCGTCGCCGCAGTCCCAGGTGGTCTCCTCGCGCTCCGCCCTCGACGAGAGGTACGGCGGTGTGCTCGCCCGGTTCGCCGACGTGGACGCCGTACCGCTCCCGCCGTTCTGGGGCGGCATCCGGGTCGCGCCCGAGGCGGTCGAGTTCTGGCAGGGTCGCAAGGGTCGAATGCACGACCGGCTGCTCTACCGCCGCGGAGCCGGGCAGCCCGGGTGGACGGTCCAGCGGCTCGCCCCCTGACGGATTACCAGGGGGCTCGCCCCCTGGTAATCGGCGCCGCCCAGAGCACCCCACCGGATCTGGAACGCAGACAGCCCGCGGGCGGTGCGGTTCTAGACCGCTCTCCGGTCGGATGATGTCCGGAGCGCCCACGGGCCGGGTGACTGCTTGGGATTACCAGCGCGCACTGCTGTCAGCGGCTGGCTGGTGCGCTGCTAGCGAGCAGCCACCTCACGAATCCGTAAAGAATGCACTCTCGGACCACCTCCTCTCTCGTGTGGCACCACGGTACGTCTGCCCCGGGCCGGCGGACAAGCGGTTTGCCCGGATGCCAGGGTTGGCCCATGCAGACGACGCGGCAGTCCTTCTGGCGCTCCGTGCTCACCGACATTCGGCCCCTGCAGGTCTCGCCGCCGTACCGCCGGCTGTTCGTCGGCACCACCGTCGCCCAGCTCGGCCAGCAGATGACCAACGTCGCAGTCGCGATCCAGGTGTACGCGATCACCGGCTCGTCCTTCTACGTCGGCCTGGTCGGGGTCTTCGCGCTGGTCCCGCTGGTGGGCCTGGGGCTCTACGGCGGCGCCATCGCCGACGCGGTCGACCGCCGCACGCTGGCCCTGGTCGCGAGCGTCGGGCTCTGGGCGGTGTCCGTCGCGCTGGCCGCCCAGGCCTTCACGGGGAACGGGTCGGTGTGGGTGCTCTACGCCTGCATCGCCGTGCAGTCCGGGTTCTACGCCGTCAACAACCCGGCCCGGAGCGCGATGGTGCCGCGGCTCCTCGACCATGAGCTGATGCCCGCCGCCTCGGCCCTGAACATGGCGTCGTTCAACCTCGGCTTCACGTTCGGGCCGATGCTCGGGGCGCTGGTCATCTCCTGGCACGGCTTCGGCGCGGCGTACTCCATCGACGTCATCACCTTCTCGGCCGCCTACTACGCACTCGTGCGGCTGCCGCGCATGCCTCCGCTTGAGGACAGCCCGCGAGCGGGACTGCGGTCGGTCGTCGACGGGCTGGGGTTCCTGCGACGCTCCCCGAACCTGCGGATGACGTTCGTAGTCGACCTGTGCGCGATGGTGCTGGCGCAGCCGCGGGCGCTGTTCCCGGCGCTGGCCTACAAGGTGTACGGCGGTGGCGCCGGCCTGGTGGGCGTCCTGCAGGCCGCGCCTGCCGCCGGAGCCGTCGCCGCGTTCCTGTTCTCGGGGTGGGTGAGCAAGGTCCGGCTCCAGGGCCTGGCGATCGTGGTGGCAGTGGCCGTCTATGGGGCCGCGGTGGGCGGCGTCGGGCTGACGAACGTGCTGTGGATCGGCGTCGTGTTCCTGGCCTTGTCCGGAATGGCCGACATGGTCAGCGCGGCCTACCGCTCGACGATGCTGCAGGTCGCCGCCCCCGACCAGATGCGCGGCCGGCTCCAGGGAGTGTTCATCGTGGTGGTCGCCGGTGGACCCAGGGCCGGCGACTTCCTGGCCGGGTCGGTGGCCAGCGGCGTCGGGGAGCGGCTCGCCCTCCTGGTCGGCGGGCTGGCCTGCGTGGTCGGCGTGCTGAGCGCCAGTGCGCTCTCGCGCGGTTTCCTGGAGTACGACGCCCGGCACCCGACCCCCTGAGGCACCGGACCGGCCTCGGCGGGCATCCGGTCCATCCCGCGGTGAGGAGTGGCCAGGGTCACTGACCAACCTTCCAGAAGAATGCTTGCAGCACGCAAACATCGGGTAGGGTGGTGGGGATCGTCCAGACGAGAACTCGAGGCCATGACCCAGACTGTCCCGCTCCCCGGCAAGCACAAGGCACCCGGCAAGCACGCCGCCCCGGTGCCACCCGACTCCTCCACCCACCGCCATGGCGGCCGGCACGCCGCGACGCCGGTGCAGGAGACCGCTCGCGAGAGCTCCACGACGTCCGTGGCCGAAGGCCCCGTTCGATATGACTCCGCCCACCAGCCGGCCGCCCACCAGCCGGCCGCCCACCAGCCGGCCGCCCACGCGCCCGCGGCCCAGCGGTCGGCCCTCTCCGAGGCGGCCCCGGTGGAGCCGGGCGACATGTCGCACCGGGAGATCCTCGAGTCGCTGTCCGGGCTGCTGCTCGGGCTGTTCGTCGCGATGCTGTCCTCGACGGTGGTCTCCAACGCCCTGCCGCGCATCGTCGCGGACCTGCACGGCAGTGAGTCCGGCTACACCTGGGTCGTCGTCGCCACGCTGCTGACGATGACCGCCTCGACGCCGCTGTGGGGCAAGCTCTCGGACCTGTTCAGCAAGAAGATGCTCGTGCAGACGGCGCTGGTGGTCTACTCGGTGGGCTCCCTCGCCGCCTCGGTGTCACCCAACATGGGCACCCTGATCGCCTCGCGGGCAGTGCAGGGTCTCGGCGTCGGTGGTCTGACCGCGCTGGTCCAGGTCGTGATCGCGTCGATCGTCTCCCCCCGGGAGCGGGGCCGCTACTCCGGCTACATCGGCGCGGTCTTCGCCCTCGCGACGGTGAGCGGCCCGCTGATCGGGGGCGTCATCGTGGACTCGTCGCTGGGCTGGCGCGGCTGCTTCTTCGTGGGGCTGCCGATCGCCGCGCTCGCGTTCGTCGTGCTGCAGAAGACACTGCACATCAAGACCGTCAAGCGCGAGGTCAACATCGACTACCTGGGCGCCGCACTGATCACCGGCGGCGTGTCGACCCTGCTGATCTGGGTCTCTCTGGCCGGCAGCAACTTCGGCTGGACCTCGTTCACCAGCGCCTGGATGGTGGTCCTCGGGGTGCTGCTGCTGGTCGCCGCCGTGACCGTCGAGATGCGTGCGGTCGAGCCGATCATCCCCCTGCGGCTCTTCCGCGACCGAACCACCAGCCTGGCGACGTTCGCCTCGGTGATGATCGGTGTCGCGATGTTCGGCTCCACCGTCTACCTCTCGCAGTACTTCCAGATCGCCAAGGGCATGACCCCTACGCGCGCCGGCCTGATGACGGTCGCGATGGTGGGTGGCCTGGTGATCTCCAGCCTGACGACCGGCCGGATCATCAGCCGCTACGGGCGGTGGAAGCGCTACCTGGTCGGCGGCATGATCCTGACCGTGGTGGGCCTGTTCCTCCTCGGCTCGATCGACGACACGACCAGCCTGCTGCGGGTCGGTGTCTTCATGGCGGTCCTCGGCCTGGGCCTGGGGGCCACGATGCAGAACCTGGTGCTGGCCGTGCAGAACAACACCGCGCAGAAGGACATGGGGGCCGCGAGCTCGGTCGTCGCGTTCTTCCGGTCGATGGGCGGCTCGATCGGGGTGTCCGCGCTGGGTGCGGTGCTCAGCCACCACGTCACCGCGGACGTGACCTCCGGGCTGGCCCGGCTCGGCGTGCACCCCGGCTCCTCCACGTCGAGCGGCATTCCGGACATGGCGACGCTGCCGGCACCGGTGCGTGCGGTGTTCGAGGCGGCTTACGGCCAGGGCATCGGCACGATCTTCATGATCGCGGCGCCGTGTGCGGTCATCGCCTTCGTAGCGGTCCTGTTCATCCGCGAGGTGCCGCTGCGCACCACCATCGAGCGCTCGGACGAGATCTCCGAGGAGCTCGAGCCGGTCGGCGCTGCCTGACGCCCGACCCGTCGGACAGGCACTCGCGCCCGCACGGCCGCCGCGACGGGCGTGGCGGGGCTGACCTGACCGGTCGAGTGCCTGTTCGAGCGGCCTTGTCCCCTCAGCCCTCCGACTCCAGCAGAGCGGCCGGGCCGTCCGTCCGCTGTGCCGGGAGCCGGGCCGCCTGCGGGACCTGGACCGGACCGGGAGCCGCCGACCGGCCGAGGAGCGCGACTGTGGCCACGGACCCGGCGGCCAGCACCAGCAGGGCGCCCCGCGGACCCAGCGCGGAGGACAGCCAGGGAGCGGTCAGGGACCCCAGCAGTCCTGCGCCGACCATCACGCTGTCGGTGAGTCCCAGCGCTCCCGCCCGCTGCGCGTCAGGTACGGCGTCCCGGTGGTCGCGGCGCTCGGGGGATCCCCCGCTCCCGTCGGGCAGCCGCTGACGGGAGATGCGGGGGGTCTGGTCGAGCACGGTGGGCATGCGGGACGTCCCGACGCTGGGGCGAGATGCCATCCCCGAGTCGACGGCCCGGTCACCGCGTGAGGAGTGCCGCCCGAGCGGTCTGATACGTCCTGCCGAGGGTCATCTCATCGACGCGAGCACAAGTACAGTTCCTGAGACTGTACGACGAGGCGGGCTCGCGCAACCGGTCCCCGCGAAGCTTACCGAGCAGGCGGCGGGTAGAGCGACGTGACCCACACCGCGTCGACGCCCAGGTCGGCGAGGTGGGGCCGCCGCTTCTCGATGCCCCGCAGGTCCCCGATCCCGTTGCCGTCGGCGAAGCTGCGGATGTCCTGTCAGGTCTTGACGCGCTCGTAGCGCCGCAGCGCCTCCGTCCGCTCCCTCTTGTGGTCCACGATCGGCCGCGGGTAGCCCGAGGGTGGCCCCTCGGGTCTGGTCCAGGGCTGGTGCACGAACGGCTGCTCGAGGTCTGCCAGCTCCGGCACCCAGCGCCGGATGTAGCGTCCCTGCGGGTCGAACTTCGTGCCCTGGGTGACCGGGTTGAAGATCCGGATGTACGGCGCCGGGTCGGTGCCGCAGCCGGCGGTCCACTGCCAGCCGTGCTGGTTGGAGGCGAGGTCACCGTCGACCAGCCAGTGCATGAAGTGCCGCGCGCCGTGCTGCCACTCGATGTGCAGGTCCTTGACCAAGAAGCTGGCCACGATCATCCGCACCCGGTTGTGCATCCAGCCGACGGACCGCATCTGCCGCATGCCGGCGTCCACGATCGGGAACCCGGTCCGGCCCTCGCACCAGGCCGTGAACCGGTCAGCCGGCTCGTCGTAGCGCATCTGCGCGAACTCCGGGCGCAGGTAGTCGCGGGCGCTTCGCGGCTGCTGGAACAGCACCTCGGCGTAGAACTCCCGCCAGGCGAGCTCCTTGCGGTAGGTCGCCGCCGCCTTGGTCGGTCGGTCCCGGAGGTCCGCGAGCAGGGTGCGGGGGTGGATCTCGCCCCACTTCAGCCGCACCGACATGTGGCTGGTCACGTCGAGGTCGGGGCGGTCGCGGTGGGCGTCGTAGTCAGCCAGCCGCTCGTCGACGTAGTCGCGCCACGCCTGCCGGGCCGCGTCCTCGCCGGCCTCCGGGAGCTCCAGCCCGGCGGGCAGCGACGGCCGGGGGATGTCGACGGAGGCGTCGAGTGACAGCCAGGTGACGTCCTGGGGGGCGTCGACCGGGTCCCGCCACCCGTGCTCCAGCCAGCCGCGGGAGAACGGGGTGAACACCTGGTAGGGCCGGCCCGACCCGTTCTTCACGCGGTCCGGAGCCACGGCGTACGGCGACCCCGTCCGGGCCAGCTCGATGCCTGCCGCGCGCAGCGCCCGCTCGACGTCGAGGTCCCGCTGCCGGCCGTAGGGTCCGTAGTCGGCCGCGACGTGGACCCGGCTCGCGCCGACCTGGCGGGCCGCGGCGACCACCTCGCGGACGGGGTCGCCCCGGCGCAGCGCGAGCCCGCCGCCGCGGTCCTGCAGGGACCGGTCGAGGGCGGCGAGCGAGCGGGAGAGGTAGCAGCGGCGGGACACCCCGGCGGGTCCCCACAGCACCGGGTCGAGGACGAACAGCGGCAGCACCCCGGCGCCGTCACCGCAGGCGTCGAGGAGGGCGGGGTTGTCGCCGAGCCGGAGGTCGCGGCGGAACCACATCACGGTGCGTGTCGACACATCCACCACTGTGCCAGGTGCCACCGACATCGAGCCGGGACCGACGACGGGTGCGCCGGGTGACGGGCCCTTCGGGGCTCTGGTGAGCGCCCACCACCGGATCGCGAACCGGCCCCGGACCCGTGGGAGACAATGGGACGGTGAGCGACCTGATCGACACCACCGAGATGTACCTCCGGACCATCTATGAGCTGGTCGAGGAGGGCGTCGTGCCGCTGCGGGCGCGGATCGCCGAGCGGCTGCACCAGAGCGGACCGACGGTCAGCCAGACGGTGGCACGGATGGAGCGCGACGGGCTCCTGTCGGTCGAGGGGGACCGGCACCTGCAGCTCTCCGAGGAGGGCAACCGGCTCGCGGTCCGGGTGATGCGCAAGCACCGCCTCGCCGAGCGGCTGCTCACCGATGTGATCGGGCTGGAGTGGGAGCACGTGCACGCCGAGGCCTGCCGTTGGGAGCACGTGATCTCAGAGACGGTCGAGCGCCGCCTGGTCGAGCTGCTGGACCACCCGACCGAGTCGCCCTACGGCAACCCCATCCCGGGGCTCTCCGAGCTGGGCGAGACCAATGCCGAGATGCCGACCGACGTGGAGCCGCTCGACTCGGTGGCTCGGGTGGCCGGTGAGCACCGGGTGATGGTGCGCCGGATCGGTGAGGAGATGCAGAAGGACGAGCAGGTGATGGCGGCGCTGCGCCGGGTCGGGGCCTTCCCGGACAAGGTGGTCACGGTCGCCGCGGGGGCCGGAGGAGTGCTCGTGGGCAGCGGAGGCGAGACCGCGGAGATCGACCTCGAGCTCGCTTCGCATCTGTTCGTGCACCGCCTGTGATCCGGGCCGGTGCGCCTCCAGCCGACGGGTCAGACGTTGAGGTCGACTCCCACTGAGCGCGCGTCTGACAGCTCGGGCACCGGGACGCACGGCCGGGCAGCGAGCGCGCGCAGGAACTCGGTGGTGCCGTGGTGCAGCCTGGTCACCGGGAGGTCGTCGGCCCGGGTCGGTCCACGGTTCACGACGACCACCGGGACCCCGAGCTTGGTGGCGCGGCGCACGAACCGGAAGCCGGACATCACGGTGAGCGACGACCCGAGCACCAGCAGGGCGTCCGAGCCCCGCTCCAGGGCGTCCACCGCCGCGTAGCAGCGCTCCACCCGCGGCTTGGGGACGTTCTCGCCGAAGAAGACCACGTCCGGTTTGAGCACCCCGCCGCAGGACTCGCAGCCGGGCACCCGGAACCCCGACGTGTCCGCCAGCTCGACGTCACCGTCGGGCCGGACCTGCACGTCGCCGTGTCGGTCGACCCAGCCCGGGTTCAGCCGAGCGAGCCGGGCCTGCAGCCACCCGCGGCTGGTCCGTTCGCGGCAGCCGAGGCAGACGACGTCGGAGATCCGGCCGTGCAGCGCGCACACCGAGCGGCTGCCGGCGGCCTCGTGGAGGCCATCCACGTTCTGGGTCACCAGCAGCCGGACCCGCCCGGCGGCCTCGAGAGCCGCCAGGGCGCGGTGCCCGTCGTTGGGGACCGCCCGCGTCATCCTCGACCAGCCCAGGTGCGAGCGCGCCCAGTAGCGCTGTTGGGCCTGCGGTCCCGAGACGAACTCCGCGTAGGTCATCGGCGTCCGGGCCGGCGACCCCGGCCCCCGGTAGTCCGGGATGCCGGAGTCCGTGCTCATCCCAGCCCCGGTCAGGGCGACGAAGGACCGCGCGCCGAGCAGGTCGAGCACCCGGTGGAGGTCGTCGACGGCGGAGTCGGGCGGCGCGGTCATCACCGTGAAGGATACGGGGACCGATTTAACCGGTCGGAGGCCAGGACGGAGGGGCGCGGGGCCCTACCCTCGAGGCCATGCGCAGCGACTGGGTCCCGATGTCGGCGAGCGCCCTGGTGATCGGCGCGATGTCCCTGGTCTTCGGGTCCGTCCTGAACCCGGCAGACCCGGGGTCGTCGACGGCACAGACCCTGAGCGTGGTGAGCCAGGAGGGGGCGCGCTGGCTGGGGATGGCGGTGATGTACGCCTTCGCCTCGGTGACCCTGAACCTCGGGCTCCCCGCGGTGCTGACGCTGTTCACCGGTCGACGGGGTCACGGCGTGGCCCTGGTCGGGGTGGCGGTGTTCTCCGTCGGGGTCATCGGCACCAGCGGCTACGCGATGCTGATGGTGTTCTTCCGGGCCACCGTCGTCGCGGGCGCGCTGCGCGGTGACCAGCTCGCGGACGTCTCCCACGAGCACGGACTGGTGTTCTTCCTCATCGGCTGGATCGCCTCCTTCTACGGTGGCGTGCTGCTGATCGCCGTGGCCCTGCTGATGTCCGGCACGACGTCTCGCTGGGTCCCGCTGCTGCTGCTGGTGTTCGTGGCGATGCTGCCCTTCGCCGCCCACCTCGGGCGGGTGGCCTCCGCCGTGCAGGTGATGGCGTTCGCCGCGGCGTTCACCGGGATCGCGGTCGCCGCGGTCTCGAAGGCCGACCGCAGCCCGCCGTCGGGCCGCCCGGTCGTCTAGCACCTTCCGTCACACTTTTGACCCGACCGGTGACCCGACCGGTGACCCGACCGGTGACCCGACCGGTGACCCGACCGGTGCCCGTTTCCGGGGCTCCGTGACAGCATGGTCGCCATGAGTGGTCGATCCCAGCCGTCCCAGCGAGCCGTCCGCGCATGGCTCTCCGACATGGACGGGGTGCTGGTCCACGAGGAGGAGCCGATCCCCGGTGCCGCCGACTTCATCGCCCGGCTGAGGAGGACGGGTCGCCCGTTCCTGCTGCTGACGAACAACTCCATCTTCACCCCGCGCGACCTCAAGGCCCGGTTGCACCGGTCCGGGATCGACGTACCCGAGGACGCGATCTGGACCAGCGCGCTGGCCACGGCGCAGTTCCTGGACAACCAGCGTCCGGAGGGTACGGCGTACGTCATCGGCGAGGCGGGTCTGACCACCGCCATGCACGAGATCGGCTACGTGATGACCGAGCGTGACCCGGACTACGTGGTGCTCGGGGAGACACGGACCTACTCCTTCGAGGCGATCACCACCGCAATCCGGCTGGTGGAGAAGGGCGCGCGGTTCATCGCCACGAACCCGGACGTCTCCGGGCCCAGCCTGCACGGGCCGATCCCGGCGACGGGCGCGGTGGCCGCGCTGATCACCAAGGCGACCGGCGTCGAGCCGTACTTCGTCGGCAAGCCCAACCCTCTGATGATGCGCTCCGCGCTGAACCGGATCGACGCGCACTCGGAGAGCACGGTGATGGTCGGCGACCGGATGGACACCGACGTGGTCTCGGGGCTGGAGGCGGGGCTGCGCACCATCCTGGTGATGACCGGGTCCACCAAGGCGGGTCAGGTGGAGCGCTACCCGTACCGGCCGACCCACATCGTCGACTCGGTCGCCGACGTGGTCGACCTGGTCGACACGTGGACCGACGAGGAGGAGGAGGTCGTCGACTTCGCCCTCTGAGACCGCCGGTCGACGGGCTCCGTGAGCCCTCAGGCGTAGCGGGCTGCGAACCGGGCCCGCGCCTTCGCCGCCTCGACCTCGCGGTCCCTGGGTGCGGCGCTCGTGGTCAGCTCGGCGAGCAGCCGACGCGTCGTCGCGGTCACCTCCAGGACCGCCCGGTCGAACGCCTCCTTGTTCGCCTGGGACGGATGGGTGGAACCGCTGACCTTCCGGACGTACTGGAGGGCGGCGGCATGCACCTCGTCGGTGGTGGCCGGCGGGTCGAAGTTGTGCAGGGTCCTGATGTTGCGGCACATGGCGTCCAGGATACCGACGCGAGAACTCCGGTCAGCCGACGTGCACGAGCCGGACGCCGTCGTCGACGAGGGCCACCCGGTCCCCGCCGAGCGGGAGGGCGCGCACGTCCGTTCCGAGGAAGCCGCGGCCCGGCCACGAACCGGTCCCGCTCAGCCGGCCGTCGGTGCCGACGTGGAGCGCCACGAAGCGCGACGTGCCCGTGGCCCAGCTCTCCACAGGCGTGACGAGCACCCGACGCGCGGGCAGGTAGCTGAAGGCCCGCGCGTCGACGCCGGCAGCCACGTCGGTGTCCCGGCCCAGGGCCAGGGTGCCGGTACGTCGGACGTGGCCGGGGTCCCGCAGGTCGAAGGTCGCGGCCCGGGTGCCGAGGTCCGCGCCGTTCGACGTCGCGTCGTGACCGATCCCGACGACGAGGCCGCCCCCGACCGGGTGCAGGTAGGAGGAGTAGCCCCGCGCCGACAGCTCGCCCGCCACTCGGGGGTGCACCGGGTCGCCAAGGTCGAGGGTGTACAGGGGGTCGGTGGACCGGAAGGTGACCACGAGTGCCAGCGTGCCGAGCCAGCACACGGCCTTCAGCTCCTCGCCCCTGCCGAGGCCGCCCACCCGGCCCGTCGCCACGAGCCGCCCGTTCCGCTCGGCCAGCACCGTCACCGTGGTCGATCCTGCTCGCACCCGGTCCGGCGGCGTGGGCGTGCCCGCCGTGCCCAGCCGCATCGGCGTGTCGGTGACGGACCGCCAGGAGTCGACGGTGCTCGCGACGCGCAGGTGCCCGTCGTACTCGTCGAGGGACCACCGGTCCTTGACGACGCCAGGGACCGAGCCCGAGCCGACGTAGCGGGTGCGCAGCCCGTCCAGGGCGAACGCGTGCACGGTCGTCGAGTCGCCGTTGGGGGTCGCGACGTAGAGCCGGTCGGCGGAGGAGTAGACGAGGTCGCCGGAGGTGGTGACCGCTGTGGCGCGGTAGTCGGCGGCGTCGTCGATGGGGAAGCTCAGCACGCTCACCGTGCCGAGCCCGGAGGGCTGGAGCGGGTGGCGTACGTCGGAGCAGTCGAGCAGCGGCGTGCGGTCGCCGGCGCCGGTGACGACCTGCGGGAGCCACGACGACAGCGGTGCCGCGGCCAGGATCCGACGGTTCTCGCCGGTCGCCTCGGCGGCCGTGCGGCCCACGCCGGGGTGCACGAAGCCGAGCGACGGGTAGCCGGTGCTGAGCACCACGCGCACGGTGCCGTCGGCGTACTCCCGGGTGGAGACGGCGCTGCCGTCGAGGGTGCGGTCGTCGGTCAGCCGCGGCGCGGAGGGGTTGCTCACGTCGAAGGAGACCAGCCGGGTGTGCGGGTCGGAGATGACGGGCGGCCGGAAGTCACCGGCCAGGTCGCTGGCCACGCCCCCGTCCGGACGCAGGAGGACCGGCCCGCCGCGGGACACCGACGCCTGCTGGCCGACCACCAGGACCCGACTGCCGCGCAGCACCAGCTCGGCGTGCACGACAGCGGCGCCGGTGAGCGTGGTGCGGGACAGCTCCCGCGGTCGGCCGCCGGAGACGTCGGTGAGGATTAGGGTCCGGCCGGTGACCCGGGCCAGGAGGCGTCCGTCGGTCTTCGCGACGTCCGACTCATCGACGCTGGCGTCCTGCACGTTGGTGCCGGTCGCGCTGGCGCCGACCCCGTCGTCCGCCTGACTCCCCGACTGACTCGGGGCCTGGCTGCCGGTCCAGCCGGCGGCGCCGCCGTCCGGGCTGCCGACCGGCGCGAGCCGGCGCATCAGCGGCGTCGGGTGCGGGGACAGCAGCGGCTGACCCGCCAGCCCCCACGGGCCGACCTCGGGGAGCGCCGTCCGCAGGTACCACGCGCGCAGGTCCGCGCACCGCTCGAACCGGGGCAGCTCGTCGGCGGCCGCCGGCTGGCCCGCGACCACGGAGTGCGCAGCGGTGGCCAGGTCGCTGGTGCCGTCGCCGAGGATCCCCGAGCCCACCCCGACGTACCCGGCCGCGGCCGTCACACCGACCGTGCAGATGACAAGAGCTCGTCGCATCGTCGTCCCCGATCTGTTCGCCCGCTGCCGCGTCCGGGGATGGGACGCACACCGGGACTCGGTGGTTCCGGCCCGTCGCCGCCCGTTCGGCGGCTGGCAGGGTGTGGGCAGCAGATCCGCAGCCAGCCGAGGAGATCCGTTGTCAGAGCACCGGCCCGCGCCGCCCGCGGGCACGCTGTCCGGCCGGGAGCTCGACGTCGTCCTGTTCGGGGCGACGGGGTTCACCGGTCGCCTGACCGCCGAGTACCTCGCGCAGCAGGCACCCCCGGGCTGCCGCTGGGCCCTGGCGGGACGCGACCGTGGCCGGCTGGAGGCGGTCCGGGACCGGCTGACCGCGCGGGACCCGGCGCTCGCGGACCTGCCGCTGCTGCGCGCCGA
>JAICWH010000216.1 GCA_025934895.1 Nocardioidaceae bacterium
GCGGGTCACGCCGCAAGTACAAGCAGTGCTGCCGGGCCGCTGCCCGACACGAGGGGACCACGCTGTGACAGCGACGCACCTGGCGATCACGGTCGAGCTGGTGAGCGGCGCGCACGCCCAGGATCTGTGGCCGCGGCCCGGCCGGGTCCTGGTCGCGGCGCGCGGCACCACCTTTCATCGGCTCGCGACGGCGATCGACGACTCGTTCGCCCGCTGGGACCGCTCGCACCTGCACATGTTCACCCTGGCCGACGGCGTTGACATCTCGCCGTTGGCTTGGTGGGACGGCGATGAGCCTGACGGGATGCTCGATGGTGACAAGGTCACCTTGTCCAGGCTGAAAGCGGGCGAACAGTTCGGCTACGTGTTCGACCTTGGTGACAACTGGCAGCACCTGTGCACTGTCGGGGAGAGGCGTGTCGACCCGGTGGAGACGCTCGGGATCGTCCCGGACCGGCCGCTGCCCTGGTGGGGGTGGGGCGACATCCCTGACCAGTACGGCCGTCGATGGGCCAGCGATGACGGCGAGTCCGACCCACCGGAGAACCCGAACGGAACTGACCTGCCGTCGATCCTGCCCGGGTGGGGGCCACCGCTGCGGCGGCCGCGATGACCAGCCGCACGGCGGAGACGCGGTGAGTCAGGGCGGCGATCGTGGACCTCTGGTGGGGCTGTGGTCTCCGGCGGCGTAGTGCTTCCAGGTGGTGCCGGCTTCTCGAGCGATGGCTTCAGCTCGGTTGGTTCCGTAGCCGATCATGCCCGCGACGACCGCGGGTGGTGCTTGGAGGAGCAGTTCGCGGAGGGCTCGGGAGCGGCTGTTGAGGTTGGGGATCCCGAGCAGGTGCAGGCGCCGCCGGATCGAGGTGGGGTGGAGCGGCTGGCTCGGCGAGCGGCCCGGGAACAGCAAAGTGCTGCCGGGGTTGCCTGCGGTGTGCATGTTCGGCCGGTCCGCGAGATGGGCACGGACGATGGCATCGAACGGGGCGGGGACGGGTGCGGGCGGGTCACCGAGCCGGATGAACAGCTGCTCGCCGTCGACGACGATGTCGTCGAGGGTGAGCTTCACGATCCGAGTCAGGTCTTGGGCGTAGAGCAGGATCAGCAGTGCGACAACACGCTCGAGGAGGTCCATCCCCTCGCCGTGATGGACCCGTCGGATGAGCTCGATGCGCTGCCGCTGGCTGATCAGCGCCGTGGGCGCCTGACACGTGGGCGGCACGGTGAGGCGAGGCATCCGGCGGGTGTCGATGGCCCAGCGCAGGAACGGCTTGAGCAGTGCGCGGTGGGTCGGAATTGCGTGCGCCAGCCAGCGGTCCAGGACCGCCTGGTCACAGTCCGCCAATGTGGTGTTCGACGCGGCGAGGTACTCCAGGAACTCCGCGCCGATTCGCAGCTGTTGGCGGGCGTTCTGGTTGCGGTAGTGGCCGATCGGCTTGGTTGCGGCGGACTGCCGGAGGCGTCGCAGGACCCGCCAGGTGGCGTAGTGCTTGAGCTGTTTGCGGTGCTCGTCGTCGGGGATCTTCTCCAGCCAGCCGGGCAGCCACTGCTCGAACCGGAACAGGAACCGATCGACCGGCGGCAAGATCCCGGCGGCGACGAGCAGGTCACGCAGGTGGCTGGCCGACCGCCACGGGGTCAACGACGAGATTCCCTCGTGGGTGAGGTCGACCTCGCCGTGCGCGACGGCGCGCAGGATCGGGACCACGTGGGGCTTGGAGAGCCACAAGATGCCGGACCGGGGCCGTCGCATCGCGACGACGAGGTCGAACAGCGCGACAAGTTCGGGCCGGATGCGTCCAGTGCCGTCGTCGAGGGCGTCGGTGAGTCGCTCGGTGAGCACACATCGGCCGCAGACACGGCGGTAGTGCGGCCAGCCCTCTTGGCCGCACCGGTCGCAGCGCAGTCCTTCGATGCCTCCGGCGCAGTCGGTGCACCAGCGTTGCCCGGCGGGACCGACACCGGGCAGGAGCCGGTGGGCCGTGCAGCCCTCACAGGTCCCGTAGGTCTCACACGCTCGGGCGTAGCAGCCTGAGCAGATCCACCCGTCGGGCCAGCACCTGATCGCGGCCCAGACTCGGCCCCGAGGATCAGGGGGTGGGGGCTGCTTCTTGCTGGGGATCCGGAGCGGACGCTGGCAGCGGGCGCAAGCGAGCCCGGCGGGGTCAGCCGCAGCTGCCTCGCCGGCGTGGGCCGATGTCACTCGCCGGGAGTGATGCGGGCGCGGACCGGTCGCAGTCCACCGGTGTCGGCTGCTCGTGGCCGCGGGGCGGGGCGGTCACCGGCCACGGCCTTGCGGACCCCGACGTTGACGGCGTCGGTGGGGATCAGCTCGGCGGCATCGACGGCGAAGATGTCACACAGCGCCGCCAGGATGGGCAGGGACAACCGTTCGGGGGTGCTGGTCACCAACCGGTGCACTTGGGACGCCGACAACGTGATGCCCCGTTCGGCCAGGAGCGGGACGAGCTCGGTGGTGGCATACATCCGGTTCTCGGCCATCACCTCCCGTAGTCGCCACTCATAGGACACCTTCCGCTTCTGTCGGGTCATGACGGTTCTCCGCACAGCTCGTCGCCCAACGCATCACCGAGCGCGTCGCCGAGCGCGTCGGCGATCATGCCGTCCAGTGCTCGCCGCAGCGTCCTGGTGCGGAAGTCGGAAGACACGCAGGTGTAGATCGAGGTCGTCGAGGCGTGGTCATGGCCGACCTGTTCCTGGACGAACCGGGGGTCCCACCCGTCCTCGATCAGGTGCGTGACATACGAGCGGCGCAGCGAGTGGAAGTCCAGGCCCGGGTCCAAGCCCAACGCGTCGCGGTAGGCCGCGAGCCGGTGGTTCAAGGTCTCCGGGCGGATCCGAGCCGACCGCTCCGAGGGCCAGGCCGCCGGGTTCTCGTCGACGCCGAACAGCGGGCGGACCTCACCAAACCACTGGTCGAGCACCTCGACGGTCCAGGGAAAGACCGTGAGAACCGACCGTCGCTTGGGTGGTGACCCTCGTTTGGCCTTGCCGTGTCGGACGTAGAGGACGCCGTACTCGCCGAACTCCGGCGCTTCGGGGTTGCGGCCGAAGTCGGCGACGTCGAGCATCTGGGTCTCGGTGCGCCGCGTCCCATACGAGTAGGCGACCTTCATCAACGTCGCGTCCCGGAACGCCGACATCCAGCCCTTGCGGCCTAGCGCACGCTTGCGTTCGACCTGCTCGTCGGCGTAGTCGAACAACGCCTGCAGCTCCTCCCGCGTGAACGCTCGCTTCCTCGGCTCGGACTCGATGTCGGCCACATGAACGGCCGAGTTCATCTCGGTGATCACCTGGACCGGGTGCGTCCCGAACCGGTTCTCGCACTCCACCGCCCACCCGTAAGCCGGGTCGGTGACGAACTCGCAGAACCCGCGCAACGCGACCTGGTAGCCCCGCACCGTCGACCGCGTCACCTGCCGGACCGCGCGCAGATCCGCGAACCACTCATCCGCCAAAGCCGGGGACCACTCCCACGGGAACGCCATCGCATGCGCCTGGAAAGCGCGGACCTGCTTCTCCCGGCCCGTGATCGTCGAGGCCGCGAGATTGCGCGCCAACATCTGGTTGCGCCACCCCTCGATCATCGCCTCGAACACCTGCGGCTCGGGGTGCAGCAGCGGCACATCACCCACCAATAGCAGCTTCGCGGCACCCTCCGGGGCCTGCTCGAACGACACCGATACCCTCCTCCGGACCGACCACGGCCATCGCATCTAAGGCGACATTCTCGCATCAGATGCGAGAAGGTCGCAAACCTGCAGGTCACAGACCCAGGCACCAAGGGCCTGGCGAAAGCTGGCCGATCGGCTCGCTGATGACCTCGACAAACCCCATGTCCCTGACCAGCAAGGAAGCCCGAACCGCCCTCGAACCAACCGTCGTGACGGGTTCGCACTGGATGCGATTCGCCAGCCCCCACTGGAATCTCAACCAGGTGTGTGGCCGACACCAAGAGGTACGGCAGGTAGATGGAGCGGTCCCCCCTCCGTCGCGCCTGTTTTGTTGGTCGA
>JAICWH010000120.1 GCA_025934895.1 Nocardioidaceae bacterium
CGCCCTCGCTCTCCAACAGCTCGCGGAGGCCGCGGCGGACGATCTCGTGGTCGTCGAGGAGGAACACGCGGATCTTCGGGGTCTGCTCGGGCTCCATGCTCAGACGCTACCGCGACGGCCGGTGGGACCGGACCTTCCACAACAGGCCTGCACCTCGTCGGCCCCGGGCGTGCCGCACCACGTTCGACAGCGCCTCACCGAGCACGGCTCAGGCAGCAGGTCCTCGAGGTCCGCACCGGGCAACGGCGTCCAGCGCCGCCGAAGGTGCCTGCACAGCTGTCGCCGGTGGGTCGTCGGTCGCCGTCATCGTCTGCTCCCGGGTGGGACTTTCGTCCCTCGCTCCGGTGACCGGCGACCCTGCCGGTTCTGCTGCAGCGGGCCCACGGTGGAGACAGTCACTGCACCGTCTCGCTGAGGGAGCCATCGTGGACACCGAGGTCAGCACACCACATCCCGCCACCCCGCAGGAGGCCGTCGCCCCGATCGTGGTCGGAGTCGATGCCAGGGGGCGCAGCACGAGCGCCGTGGTCTGGGCCGCCGAGGAGGCCGAGCGCGCCAAGGCGCCGCTTCGGCTGATCACCGTCCACGAGGGCGACACCGACAGCGAGGATCCGCACGCTGCCCACGGCCTCGCTGCACTGGCGCGCCGGCTCACACTGGCCGACGTCGGCTACGACGCGGCCACCGGGATTCCGAGTGAGGTGCTCGTCGAGGAGGCGGCCCACGCCAGCATGCTGGTCGTCGGACGACGCACCCTCGGCACCACCCAGCGCCTGCTCCTCGGCAGCACGTCCCTGGCTGTGGCCGGACACTCCCGCGTCCCGGTGGTCGTGGTGCCCGAGCCGTGGATCCAGCCCAGCCTGTCCTCCGCGCCGGTCGTTGTGGGGGTCACCGCGCCCGACCTCACGAAGGACGAGCGACACGACCCGGCCCGCGAGTCGACGATCCTCACCTTCGCGTTCGCGCGGGCGTCCCGGCTGCGGGTCCCGCTGATCGTGCTGAGCGCCTGGGAGGTGCCCTCCGTCTACTCCTGGTCGCCGGCCGACGTGGAAGCCTGCCGCACGCGGTACGACGAGGCACTCGAGGCGCTCATCGCCCCCTGGCGCGACCGGCACCAGGATCTCGAGGTGGTCACCCGCAGTGTGGCCGAGCCTCCCGCGCAGGCCTTGCTCGAGGCCTCCAAGGTCTGCCAGCTCGTCGTCGTGGGACAGCATCTCGGGCCCTATCTGGAGCGGCTCACCGTCGGTGGTACCACCGCCCGCGTGCTGGCCGACGCGAACCGCCCGGTGGCCGTGGTGCCACTCGGGCTGTCCGCCGTACCCCATCGGGAGGCGGACGTACCGACCTGGGCGCCCACGTTCTGACCGGCGCTCCCCCTACTGCACCGGAACGGACGAAGATGAGCGTTGACTGGCACCACGGGCTGCTGCGCGACCTGCCCGAGGAGGAGTGCCGCCGGCTGCTGGACACCGGGAGCCTGGGGCGCCTCGTGTACGTCGACGACGAGGGGCCGGTGGCGGTTCCGGTGAACTACGTGTCGCAGCAGGGCACCGTGCTCCTGCGGATCTCTCCGCACGGCTCTGTCGGCCGGCACATCCGGGGCCGCGTCGTCGGCTTCGAGGTCGACGAGATCGACACGGCGACCCGGTCGGGGTGGAGCGTGCTGGTGCGCGGCACGGCCCGCTTCGTCGACGTCGAGGACCTGCCGCTCGGGAACGACGCACGCCCGCAGCCATGGCCCGAAGGGGTCCGCTCGCTGCACGTCCGGGTCACGCCCCGGTCCGTGACCGGCCGACAGCTCCTTGCGGAGTAGCCGCCTCCTTCTCCCCAGCTCCCGCCCCTGCCCGTCCCGGGGTGCCGACCCGGCCCGTCCGCAGGCCCTACCGGTGCCGACCCGGCCCATCCGCAGGGCCTGCCGGTGCCGACCCGGCCCATCCGCAGGGCCTGCCGGTGCCGACCCGGCCCATCCGCAGGCCCCAGCCCTGCGGACGCGCCGGGTCGACAGGTTCCAGCCCTGCGGACGCGCCGGGTCGACAGATGCCAGCCCTGGGGAGGCGCCGGGGTCAGGACGCCACGGGCTCGGACGACCTGTCCCCGCGCAGCCTCTTGAGTACCAGCTCGGCGCTGATCAGGCACATCGGCAGCCCGATGCCCGGCACCGTGCTCGAGCCCGCGTAGTAGAGCCCGGACACCTTGTGCGAGACGTTGCCGGCGCGAAGGAAGGCGCTCTGCCGCAGGGTGTGCGCCGGACCGAGGGCCCCGCCGGACCAGGCGTTCAGGTCGCGTGCGAAGTCACCCGGCCCGAACGTCCGTCGTACGACGACCCGCGACTGCAGGCCCTCGATGCCCGCCCACTCGGCGACCTGGGCGATGGCGGCGTCCGCGACCTTCTCGACGGCCGGGTCACCCGACCCGTCCACGCCGCCGCCGCCCAGCGAGACATCGGGCGGCACCGGGACCAGGACGAACAGGTTCTCGCAGCCCGGCGGTGCCACGCTGGCGTCGGTCTCGGACGGCTTCGCGACGTAGACCGAAGCCGGCTCCGGCACTCTCGGGCTCGGACCGAAGATGTCGTCGAAGTTGCGGTGCCAGTCAGCGGTGAAGAACAGCGAGTGGTGTGGCAGCTGGGGCACCGCGCCCGTGACCCCGAGACAGGCCAGCACCGCCCCCGGGCCGGGGTCGCGGTGCTCCCAGTAGCTCTCCGGGTAGGTCTGGTGCCGTGCCGGGAGCAGCTCGGTCTCCAGGTGGTGCAGGTCGGTGGCGCCGACGACGACGTCGGCGGCCAGGGTGTGCTCGACCCCGGTCGCGTCGCGGTAGGACACCCCGCTGACCGCCGCCCGAGCCCGCAGACCCCGGCTGGCGCGGGTGGTCAGCGCGGTCACGGTGGCAGCGGTGTGCAGCCGAGCACCCGCACCGCGGGCCAGGTCGGCGACGGCTTCGGCCAGGCGCACGAAACCGCCCTGCGGATAGAGCACACCGTCGGCGAGGTCCAGGCGGCTCATCAGGTGGTAGATGCTCGGGGCACGGTCCGGCGAAGTGCCCAGGAAGACGGCGGGGTAGCCGAGCACCTGGGTCAGCCGGCGGTCGCTGAACCGCTCCGCGACGAAGTCCTCGAGCGACTGGGTGAGCAGCCTGAGCAGCCGCGGGGCCCGGACGGCGAGGTCCCAGCGCAGCTGGGCGGCGACGGAGTCGAAGTTGGAGTAGAGGAAGCGCCGCAGAGCCATCTCGTAGGCATCCTCGGCGGTGGAGAGGTAGTCCACCAGCGCGCGCCCGGCCCCGGGCTCGATCCGCTCGAAGGTGGCGATGTTCACATCCCGCTCGGAGCGTACGTCGACCGGGTCGGCGTGCCCCTCGTAGAACACCCGGTAACCGGGGTCCAGCCGGGTCAGGTCCAGGACGTCGCTCGCCGACGTGCCGAACAGCGAGAAGAAGTGGTCGAACACCTCCGGCATCAGGTACCACGACGGTCCGGTGTCGAAGCGGAACCCGTCGCTCTCCCAGGAGCCGATCCGTCCGCCCAGGGTGTCCTGCTGCTCGAGGAGGTCGACGTCGTAGCCCTCACGGGCCAACAGCGCCGCCGACGCGAGGCCGGCGATACCACCGCCGACGACCACGGCCCGTCCTCCGCCCGTCGTCACCGGGACCGCCTCCCGAGGAGGGCACGCGCGAGCAGGCGCGCCTTGACCAGCGAGGGGACGCTGACCCGCTCCCGGCGGATCTGCTCGGCCGGCGTGGCCCGGAGCCGGCCGGCCAGCTCGGCGAACAGCGCGTGGGCCGCCGTGACCGCCCGGCGGCTGCCTGCGGGGAGGAGGGGGATGACGGCGGCGGCCGCTGCCAGGTCGGCCTCGATGTCGTCCAGGATCGTGTCCCGCTGCTGGTCGGTGAAGTCCTCGACGGGTGTGCCCGGGAAGTAGGTGCGACCCAGCTGGTCGTGGTCCTCGGCGAGGTCCCGGAGGAAGTTGACCTTCTGGAAGGCCGCACCCAGCCGCCGGGCGCCGTCAGCGAGCTCCTCATAGCCGGCACCGGAGCCGGCACCGGAGCCGGCCGGCTCGGCGGTCAGGAAGGCCCGCAGGCACATCAGCCCGACCACCTCCGCCGAGCCGTAGACGTAGCGCTGCAGGCTCGCCGCGTCGTGCTGCGTGACGTGCAGGTCGGTGCGCATCGAGGAGAAGAACGGCTCGATCAGGTCGGTGCCGATCCCGCACGCACGGGCGGTCGTGGCGAACGCGTGCACCACCAGGTTGCTGCTGCGGCCCAGCCGGATGGCGCGCAGGGTGTCGTCCTCGAGGCGATCCAGCTGGTCGGCCCGCTCCACCGTGTCGAAGCCGGCCGAGGGGTCGTCGACGATCTCGTCCGCGATCCGGACGAGTGCGTAGATGTTGCGCACGTGGGTGCGGACCGGCTCCGCGAGCAGCCGGGAGGCGACCCCGAACGACGTCGAGTAGCCGCGGATCACCAGGGCGGCGCTCTGTCCCGCCACCCGGTCGTAGGTCGGGACGGCAGCGGCCCGGGCGAAGCTGAGGCTGGTCATCGCACCCTGCCTAGCAGGTCGGTGGTCATGGCGCCGACCCAGGACACCAGGGCGGACGGCATCTCCATGTCCACGGCGGCGGTGAGCGCTCCTTGCGCGTAGTCGTCGGCGAGGTCGAGCACGAAGGCCTGCGAGCCGCTCGCGGTCAACAGCTCGCGGACCCAGGAGGCCTGGGCAGCGGTGAGGTCGGCGCGTCCGACGTACGGCTCGATCTCGTGCCACCACACGGTGCTGCGCGCGTGCGCGATCAACGGGGTCTGCTTGCCAGCCCGCAGGTCGCTCAGCACGCTCTTGCCGGTGGCGGCCGGGTCGCCGAACACGCCGAGGAGGTCGTCGGCAAGCTGGAACGCGATCCCGAGCAGCCGTCCTACCTCGCCAGCCGACTCGACAGTGCACTGGGAGGCCCCCGCCAGCGCAGCCCCTGCCTGCAGCGGCAGCGTGAAGGAGTAGGCGCTGGTCTTGCGCTCCTCGGTGGCGAGGATCTCGGGCAGCGTCGGATGGTCCGAGCCGAGGCTCATCCACACGTCTTCCAGCTCCCCGGCGGCCGTGGTGTGCAGGGCGCTGTCGAAGAGGTCGAAGAGCCTCAGCACGGTGGCCTGCGAGGTGGGCACCGACGCCAGGGTCCGGAGCGCCGCCGCCAGCGCCAGGTCGCCGGCGAGGATGCCCGCGGCAGAGGCGTACTCCCGCGCACGCTGCTCCTCGACGCCCGCGCTCCGGGCCTGTTCGAGGTGGGAGCCGGAGACGTTCGGCCGGCCGCGGCGGGTGTCGTCACCGTCGATGACGTCGTCGTGGACCACGAAGGCGGTGTGCAGCAGCTCGATCGCGGCACCGACGGTCGCGGACGCGTTCGGGTCGGTCCCGCCCCAGGCCCGGTAGGCGGCGGTGAACAGCCCGGACCGGAACCTCTTCCCACCCTCGGTCGCGTCCGCCAGGGTGCTCCACAGCCGGCGGTAGCCGAAGCCCATGGATGCCGAGGTCGCCGAGGCGTCGCCGATGATGTCCTGCAGGGCCCCCTCGACCGTCCTGAGCCGGGTGAGGTGCTGCTGATGGCGGGGCTCGGGCCGGTCAGGGATCGCGTGAACCTGACGGCTCGGCGAGTCGGGGGTCACCGAAGGGTGCATGCGATCTGGTCTCCTGCCCACGTCCGCAGAGGTCCTCGGTGTGCTGCCGACCTGAGCGCTCACGTCGACGCCGGCCTACAACCTCTGCACTACGCTGAACAATACCTACTCAGCGTGAGGAGACAAGCCATCGCCGACGACGAGTCCTCCCTCTCCATCGGGGACCTGGCGGAGCGGACGGGTGTCCCGCCGGGCACCATTCGGACCTGGGAGGTCCGCTACGGTCTGCCGGTGCCCCGTCGGATGGCCGGCGGTCACCGCCGCTACGACCTCGAGGCCGTCGACCTGGTCCGTGAGGCCGCGCGCCAGCGGGCGAGCGGGCTGAGCATGCGGCTGGCCGTCGACCGCGCCAAGGAGACGCTGGGCCAGCCCGAGTCGTCGGTGTTCGCGGGGGTACGCCGCCGGCACCCCGAGCTGAGGACCCAGTCTCTGCCCAAGCCCGCTGTCCTGGCCCTGTCCCGGGCGATCGAGGACGAGTGCTGCTCGCAGGCCGAACGTCCGCTCCTGTTCGCGAGCTTCCAGCGGGAGCGCTTCTACCGCGCCTCCGAGCACCGGTGGACCGAGCTGGCCCGCACGGCCGAGACGGCGCTCGTCTTCGCCGACTTCGCGCACGCACCGGGCGTGAGGGAGTCCGGCTCGCGGGGGAAGCCGGTGGAGGTGCCGATCCCGTTCGAGGCGCCGCTGAACCGGGAGTGGTTGCTGGTCTGCGACGCCCCGGACCTGCCCGGCTGCCTCGTTGGCTGGGAGCGCCCCGAGGTGGTCGACCGGCCCGACACAGCCAGGCGGTTCGAGACGTTCTGGTCGGTCGACCCGCGCGTGGTCCGACACGCGGCCCGCATCTGCGTCCAGCTCGCCCGCCGCTACGGCGACGTGGCGGTCCACGGGCCACAGCTGGAGGAGACCCCACCGGAGGCGTCGGCCGCGACGCTCCGGGCCAGCGGTGTGCTGGACCGGATGGTGCGCTATCTCTGTGGGGACGGGTCCTGACCGACCCGCCCGGCCCGTGCATGCGCCCATGGGGCCCATGGCGAACCCGGTTGCGTGCGCGTGTCCGGGCGGCAAGAGTTGACGCGTCCGACGTCTCGACCAGCCCGAGCAGGAGCCAGGTGTCCGAGCCAGCGCCCACGCCCCGTCCCGCGATCGTCACCGTCGACGACGACCCGAGCGTCTCGCGGTCCATTGCCCGGGACCTCCGCAGGGAGTACGGCGACCAGCACCGGATCATCCGCGGGGAGAGCGGCGAGCAGGTCCTGGAGGCGCTGCGCGAGCTGAAGCTGCGCGGCGAGCAGGTGGCCGTGATCCTCGCGGACTACCGGATGCCGCGGATGAACGGCATCGAGTTCCTCGAGCAGGCCATGGACATCTTCCCCTTCGCGCGCCGGGTCCTGCTGACGGCCTACGCCGACACCGACGCCGCGATCCAGGCGATCAACCTCGTCGACGTCGACCACTACCTGCTCAAGCCGTGGGACCCGCCCGAGGAGAAGCTGTACCCGGTCCTCGGCAAGCTGCTGGAGGAGTGGAAGGCCGCTGCACACGCGCCCGTACCGGAGACCAAGGTCGTCGGGCACCGCTGGTCGGCACGGTCCTTCGAGGTCCGCGACTTCCTGGCCCGCAACCGGGTGCCGTACCGCTGGTATCCCTCCACCGAGCCCGAGGGCGAGCGGCTGCTCTCGGCGGCCGGGCGTGACCAGGACCAGCCGGATGAGGCGATCCCGCTGGTGGTCACTCCCGGCGGAGAGACGCTGTTCGCGCCCAGCGACGCGGAGCTGGCCGCCCGCGTCGGGCTCACGACCGACCCGGCGCAGGACTTCTACGACGTGGTGGTCGTGGGTGGAGGGCCGGCCGGGCTGGGCGCCGCCGTCTACGCCGCGTCAGAGGGGCTGCGCACGGTGCTGGTCGAGCGGACCGCCACCGGCGGGCAGGCCGGCACGAGCGCCCGGATCGAGAACTACCTGGGCTTCCCCGACGGCATCTCGGGCGAGCAGCTGGCCGAGCGCGCACGCCGACAGGCCGTCAAGTTCGGCGCCGAGCTGGTCAGTGCCCGCGACGTCAGCGGGGTCGAGATCAGCGGACCGGCCCGGATCGTCCGGTTCGTCGACGGCGGCCGGATCGAGGCGCACACCGCCATCCTCGCCACCGGCGTCTCCTACCGGCAGCTGGACGCGCCGGGTGCGGAGGCGCTGACGGGCCGGGGCGTGTTCTACGGTGCCGCGCTGACCGAGGCGATGAGCTGCGCGGAGCAGGACGTCTACGTGGTCGGCGGCGCGAACTCCGCCGGTCAGGCCGCCCTGCACTTCGCCCGGCGCAGCGCGTCGGTGACGATGCTCGTGCGCGGCCCGTCGCTGCGGGCCTCGATGTCGTCGTACCTGATCGACCAGATCGAGGCCACCCCGAACATCTCGGTCCGTCCTTGCACGACGGTGGCCGAGGCGCACGGCACGGACCACCTCGAGGGGCTGACCCTCCTGGACGCGACGACGGGCGAGAAGGAACAGGTGAGCACCCAGTGGTTGTTCATCTTCATCGGCGCCGAGCCGCGCACGGACTGGCTCCACGAGTCGGTGCTGCGTGACGAGCACGGGTTCGTGTTCGCCGGCCCGGACCTCCTGACCGAGGGCGAGCGGCCGGCGGGCTGGCCGTTGGACCGCGACCCCTACCACCTCGAGACGAGCGTCCCCGGCGTCTTCGTCGCAGGCGACGTCCGTGCCGACTCGGTCAAGCGTGTGGCGTCGGCAGTCGGCGAGGGTGCGATGGCCGTGATGCTCGTGCACCGCTACCTGGAACGACTCTGAAGGACCCGTCCGAGACCCCCACGGTTGGGAGCCATGCACCATGACCACGACCATCCCTGACTGCACGCCCGACCTGCTGCGGTCCCTGTTCCTCTTCGAGTCCCTGTCCGAGGACCGGTTGCGGTTCCTGTGCGAGCACGGGTCGGTGCTGCGTGCCGAGCCCGGGTGGCTCTACCGCGAGGGCGAGGACGCGACCTGCTTCTACGTGCTCCTCGACGGGTCGCTGGTGATGTCGCGCCGGGTCGTCGACGAGGAGGTCGAGGTCAACCGCACCTCGATACGGGGGTCCTACGTGGGCGCCTGGAACGCCTATCTCGGGGACCTCGTCCCGCAGGTCTACGACCAGTCGGTCCGCGTCACCGAGCCGTCGACCTTCTTCGAGCTCGACGCCGCGGTGCTCCGCCAGGTGATGGTCGAGTGGTTCCCGATGGCCCAGCACCTGCTGAGCGGTCTCTTCCAGGGGTTCACCAACCGGCAGCGCACCGTGTCCCAGCGGGAGCGGCTGTTGGCCCTGGGGTCGCTGTCGGCCGGTCTGACCCACGAGCTGAACAACCCCGCCGCGGCGGCCGTGCGGGCCACCGCGACGCTGCAGCAGCGGGTCTCGAAGATGCGCGAGAAGCTCGCGGCGCTGGCCTCGGGCCACCTCGACGAGGCGGCCCTGCAGACCCTCATCAAGTTCCAGGACGAGGCGGCCCAGCGGGTGGCCGAGGCACCCACCCTGTCGGCCATCGAGTCCAGCGACCGGGAGGACGAGGTGGCGGACTGGCTGGACCAGCACGGCGTGGGCCATGCCTACGAGCTCGCTCCGACCTTCGTCGCGGCCGGCGTGGACGAGGACTGGCTCGACCTGGTCGCGAACGCCGCACCCCCGGACTCCCTGACCGGGGCCGTCCACTGGCTCTACTACACGGTCGACACCGAGCTGCTGATGAAGGAGATCACCGACTCCACGACCCGCATCTCCACGCTGGTCGAGGCGGCGAAGCAGTACTCCCAGATGGACCGGTCCTCCCACCAGACGGTCGACCTGCGCGAGCTGCTGGACAGCACGCTGGTGATGCTGGCCCGCAAGATCCCCCCGGGGGTGCAGGTCGTCAAGAAGTACGACGAGTCGCTGCCCGCCGTACCGGCCTATGCGGCGGAGCTCAACCAGGTGTGGACCAACATCATCGACAACGCCCTGCAGGCGATGGGTGAGGCGGGCAGGCTCACGATCAGCACCCACAGCGACGGGGAGTACGCGACCGTCAAGATCAACGACAGCGGGCCGGGTATCCCCGAGGACGTCCGGGACCGGATCTTCGAGCCGTTCTTCACGACCAAGCCGATCGGTCACGGCACCGGCCTCGGTCTGGACATCGCCTGGCGGATCGTGGTCAACAAGCACCGCGGCTACCTCAAGGTCTCCTCCGAGCCCGGCAGCACGACCTTCGTCGTGCGGCTGCCGCTCGAAGGGCCACGGATAGGTGAGACGACCTGACCGGACACACCGACGGCATCGACCCGGACGTGCCACCGGGCGGCATCGGGTGCTTCGAGTGCGCGTTCTTGGCTACCGGACCGGCGACATGCTGAACGGACCGAGACTCGCCGCGCCGGACGACTGGCTCTCACACATCCCCTGACCGGCCCGCGGCCGGGGTCAGGCGACGTACGGGATGGTCTGCGGGCCCTCGGGCAGGACGCAGACCCGGGAGTCGGGGCCGGCCGCGTGCAGTGCCCGCACCACGGTGTCCGCGACGTCCTCGGTCTGGCTCAGGTGCGCCTCGGCCAGGTCCTCGTCGGAGAGGTAGGAGGTGTGCATGACGACGTTCGCCAACGACTGGACGCGCGCCTGGACCTGGACCTGCCACTGGTCGGGCACCGTGCGCGTGCGCGCCGCGATGCTGGCGAGCAGCGCCTCGGGGGACGGCTCGGAGGACAGCACCTCGCGGTAGGACCCGTGGTCCGGGAACCCGTCGCGGCACTCGGCGGCGCACACGATGGTGCCGCCGGGCTTGACGACGGTCGCGGCCGCGGTCATCCCCTTCACCGCCTGGTAGAGGTTCTGGTCGAGCGGGTAGCCGGCGTTGGTGGTCACCACCACGTCGAACCGGCCGGACACCGGACGCATGGCCAGCCGCTTCGCCGCCTCCCGCGCGGCGACGTGCATCGGCGACAGGGTGCCGCCGAAGGCCTCCACGATGCCCTGCTCCCGGTTCAGGACCACGTCGAGGGCGAAGTCGACCTTGCCGACGGCGTCGACGACGGCCCGGATGTCGTCGTGGACGGGGTTGCCCTCGCAGATCCCCCAGATGGCGTGCGGGTCCCCGATGCGGTTCGCGTCGTGCAGCGTGAGCACGGTCTCCAGCCCCGCGAGCCCGGGGGCGACGAGCTTCGGACCCCCGCTGAACCCCGCGAAGAAGTGCGGCTCGACGAACCCGGTGGTGATCCGGACGTCGGCGTCGACCCACTCGCGGTTGAGGAACACGGGTACGCCGGCGCCGTGCCGTCCCAGCGACACCAGCGTCGAGTCGTCGCGCGCGTCGTGGTTGACCACGCGTACGGCGTCGGCGACCTGGTCGCCGAGCATGGCCCGGATCTCCTCGTCGGTGTTGCCGCGGTGGGTGCCGGTCGCGACGAGCACCACCACGTCGTCGAGGGGGATGATCCCCTCGAGCTCCTCGAGCACCGCCGGGATCATCAGGTGTCGGGGCTGAGGACGGGTGCCGTCGCACATGGCGATGGCGACGCTCTGCCCAGGCCCGAGCAGGTCCCGCAGGGCCGGCCCGGCGACCGGTCGGCGCAGCGCCCGGCGCAGCAGCTCGCGCTGGTCGTCGGCGGCCGCGGCGTAGTTCGGTTCCACGACCGTCGTCCGCGACTCGGGGAGGTCGACCTCCAGGCCGTGGTCACCGTAGGCCAGCCGCACTCGCACCGTGCTCTCGGTCATCGAGGCTCCTCCGCGTCTGGTTGGTGATGC
>JAICWH010000037.1 GCA_025934895.1 Nocardioidaceae bacterium
GCGGGTTCCTCGGGGGCCACCTCGTCTCGGCGCGCAAGGTGTCGAGCCGGCACCCGGACTTCCAGCACTGATCCTGCCTCCCCTCGCACCCCGCACCCTTGCTAGCGTCGGTCCCGTCTCAGAACCCACTCCAGGAGCCTCTCGTGAGCACATCTCCCGTCAAGGTGGCCGTCACCGGCGCCGCCGGACAGATCGGCTACAGCCTGCTCTTCCGTCTGGCCAGCGGTGACCTGCTCGGCCAGGACACCGCGATCGAGCTGCGGCTGCTGGAGATCCCGCAGGCGCTCAAGACCCTGGAGGGCGTGGTGATGGAGATCGACGACTGCGCCTTCCCCCTGCTCGCCGGCGTGCAGATCGGCGACGACGCGAACGCCGTCTTCGACGGGGTGAACCTGGCCCTGCTGGTCGGCGCGCGCCCACGCACCAAGGGCATGGAGCGCGGCGACCTCCTCGAGGCGAACGGCGCCATCTTCACGGCCCAGGGCAAGGCCCTCAACGAGGTCGCGGCGGACGACGTACGCATCGGGGTGACCGGGAACCCCGCCAACACCAACGCGCTGATCGCGATGTCCAACGCACCCGACATCCCCCGGGAGCGGTTCTCGGCGCTGACCAGGCTCGACCACAACCGGGCGCTCTCGCAGCTCGCCGCCAAGACCGGTTCGAGGGTCGCCGACATCACCAAGCTGACGATCTGGGGCAACCACTCCGCGACGCAGTACCCCGACATCTTCCACGCCGAGATCGCCGGCAAGAACGCCGCCGAGGTCGTCAACGACCAGGACTGGATCGAGAACGACTTCATCCCGACCGTGGCCAAGCGCGGCGCCGCCATCATCGAGGCGCGTGGCTCCTCCTCGGCGGCCTCGGCCGCCTCCGCCACCATCGACGCCGCCCGCGACTGGCTGCGCGGCAGCCCCGAGGACAGCTGGGTGTCGATGGCCGTCGCCTCCGACGGCTCGTACGGCGTTCCCGAGGGCCTCGTCTACTCCTACCCGGTCACCACTCGCGACGGGGACTGGACGATCGTCGAGGGCCTGGAGATCAACGACTTCTCGCGGACCCGCATGGACGCCACCGCGGCGGAGCTCGTCGAGGAGCGTGACGCGGTCAAGGAGCTCGGGCTGGTCTGAGCGCTGCCGGGCGCTCACCGTCCGGGACTACCCTGTGCGCCATGTTGGAGAACGTCCGTGAGTACATCGACAAGCTGCAGATCGACGGTCACTCCCTGGGCGAGGACCACGACGACGACCCCGTCCTGATCGACGCGGCCGGCAACGCGGTCGACACCTGGCGCGAGAACTACCCCTACCACGAGCGGCTGGTCCGCGACGTCTACGACGAGCAGAAGTACCTCCTCCAGGTGGAGCTGATCAAGTTCCAGAACTGGACCGAGGACACCGACGGCAAGCACGTGCTGCTCTTCGAGGGCCGCGACGCCGCCGGCAAGGGCGGCACGATCAAGAGGTTCATGGAGCACCTCAACCCGCGCTACGCACGCACGGTGGCGCTGTCCAAGCCGAGTGACCGCGAGCAGAACCAGTGGTACTTCCAGCGCTACGTGACCCACCTGCCGACGTCGGGCGAGATGGTGCTCTTCGACCGCTCCTGGTACAACCGCGCCGGTGTGGAACGCGTGATGGGGTTCGCCACGGACGAGGAGTACGAGCAGTTCTTCGGCCAGGTCCCGGTGTTCGAGAAGATGCTGATCGACAGCGGCATCACCGTCACCAAGTTCTGGTTCTCGGTCACCCAGTCCGAGCAGCGCACCCGGTTCATCATCCGGCAGGTCGACCCGGTCCGGCAGTGGAAGCTCTCACCGATGGACCTCCAGTCGCTCGACAAGTGGGACGCCTACACCGAGGCCAAGGAGCAGATGCTGCTGCGCACCGACACCGACCACGCGCCCTGGATGACGATCAAGAGCAACGACAAGAAGCGCGCGAGGCTCGAGGCGATGCGCTACTTCCTGTCCCGCTTCGACTACCCGGGCAAGGACGAGTCAGTGGTCGCCGCGCCGGACCCGCTGCTGGTGATCCGTGGCCGGGAGGCGGTCGGCGACTGAGGTCCCCCGCCGCCTGAGGTGCCTCGCCGACGTCAGGGGCGCGACCGCGGGTCCGCGACCGACCGGCGAGACGGCTGGTCTGGCGGCGGCGTTCGGCCTCCTCGCGGCGAGGGCGCCCTCTCCTGACGAGCTCGCTCGGGCCACGTCCGCCTCTGTCGCTCAGGTCACGGGCTGGTTGGGCACGACGATCGTGAGCACGATCAGGCCGACGCCCGCCGCCGACAGCATCAGCACGTCGGACCACTTCCGGCGCACCCGCAGCATCCCGGCACCCCGCTCGGAGAGCACCAGCCGGGTGAGGGCCGCCACCAGCAGAGCCACGCCGATCCAGGCGAGACCGGTCCGCCAGGCGCCGAGGAACACGATGCCGAGGCCCACCAGGGACGCCGCCAGGACCGCGAGGTAGACCACCCCACCGAGGGTCTGCGGTCGTCTGAGGGGACCGTCCTCGCGCACGGGTTGGTCAGGCCCGGGCCGGTTCGGTGGCGGTGTCCAGCGACTGCTCGGCGACGGAGACGATGTTCGAGAGCAGCATGGCGCGCGTCATCGGGCCGACGCCGCCGGGGTTCGGCGACACCCAGGCAGCCACGTCGTACACGTCGCTCGCGACGTCACCCGCGATCCTGCCGTCCACCCGCGACACCCCGACGTCGAGCACGGCTGCCCCGGGCTTGACCATGTCGCCGGTGATGATGCCGGGAACGCCTGCCGCGGCGACGACGATGTCGGCGCGTCGTACGTGTGCGGCCAGGTCCCGCGTGCCGGTGTGGCACAGGGTGACGGTGGCGTTCTCGCTGCGCCGGGTCAGCAGCAGGCCGAGCGGGCGGCCCACGGTGATGCCACGACCGACCACGCAGACGTCCGCGCCGGCGATCGGCACGTCGTGACGGCGCAGCAGCTCGACGATGCCGTACGGCGTGCAGGGCAGCGGCGCCGCCCTGCCGAGCACCAGCCAACCCAGGTTCACCGGGTGCAGGCCGTCGACGTCCTTCGCCGGGTCGACCTGGCCCAGGATCGCGTTCTCGTCCATGCCCCGGGGGAGCGGCAGCTGCACGATGTAGCCGGTGCAGGCCGGGTCGGCATTGAGGTCGGCGACGGCCTGCTCCACCTCGTCCTGGATGGCGGTCGCGGGCAGGTCGACCCGGATCGAGGTGATCCCGACCTGGGCGCAGTCCTTGTGCTTGCCGTTGACGTACCACCGCGACCCGGGGTCGTCGCCCACCAGCACCGTGCCGAGCCCTGGCACCACGCCGCGGGCCGTCAAGGCGGCGACGCGTTCGGTCAGGTCGGCCTTGATGGCCGTGAGGGTCGCGGTTCCGTCCAAGATCTGTGCTGTCACGCCAGCATCCTCGCATGCCGACCCGGCGCATCCGCAGGCCCCAGTCGTGCCGACCCGGCGCGTCCACAGACCCCCAGCCGTGCCGACCCGGCGCATCCGCAGGCCCCAGTCGTGCCGAGTCAGCGCATCCGCAGGGCCCAGCCTCGTCGAGTCGGCGCATCCGCAGACCCCAGCGCAGCCGAGTCGGCGCATCCGCAGACCCTGACCCAGGGTCCTGCGTCCGTGTCGTGACTGAGCGAGACACGGTTGGGTGCCTTTCCTGCGGCCTCAATGTTGTGGTGCCGCGCGAGGAGGGTCGGCTGCCCGCCCGCGGTCGCCGGTACGACGCCCGGCTACGAGCCCAGCCCAGACCCGCGCCGTCCAACACCGCGGTGGCCACGATGCCGAGGATCGGGGTGCCGCGGAGCGGCGTGCCGCGGAGCGGGGTCTGCGGACGCGCCGACTCGACGAGGCTGGGGCCTGCCGATGCGCCGACTCGACGGGGCTGGGGCCTGCGGATGTGCCGACTCGACGAGGCTGGGCCCTACGGATGCGCCGACTCGGCCCCCGACCCGGCGGGTGCAGGCCCCGTCAGTGGAAGAAGTGCCTGGTGCCGGTGTGGTACATGGTGACGCCGGCAGCCTCGAGGACCTTGACCACGTCGTCGTCGCGCACGGACCCACCCGGCTGCACGATGGCCCGGACCCCGGCGTCGACGAGGATCTGCGGACCGTCGGCGAACGGGAAGAACGCGTCGGACGCGGCGACCGAGCCGGCGGCCCGCTCACCCGCCCGCTCGACGGCCAGCCGGCAGGAGTCGACCCGGTTCACCTGACCCATCCCGACCCCTACCGAGGCCTCGTCGAAGGCGAGCAGGATGGCGTTGGACTTCACCGCACGGCAGGCCTTCCAGGCGAACGCGAGATCCGCGAGCTGCTCGGGGGAGGCCGGCTTGCCGCTGACCAGCGTCCAGGCCGCCGGGTCGTCACCGCCGCCGTCGACGACCGCGTCGACGGCGTCCCTGACCTGCATCAGCAGGCCGCCGCTCACCGCCCGGGTCTCGACGCCGCTGCGTCGGGGAAGAGCACACCGGAGCAGCCGGACGTTCTTCTTGCGGGCCAGAACCTCCACCGCACCCTCCTCGAAGCCCGGTGCCACGACGACCTCGGTGAAGACCTCGGACACCTGCTCGGCCATGGCGACCGACACCGCCCGGTTGGTGGCGATGACGCCGCCGAACGCGGACACCGGGTCGCAGGCATGGGCCTTGCGGTGCGCCGCCGCGACGTCGGACCCGACCGCGATGCCACAGGGGTTGGCGTGCTTGATGATCGCCACGGCCGGCCGGTCGAAGTCGGACGCCGCCCGCAGGGCAGCGTCCGCGTCGACGTAGTTGTTGTAGGACATCTCCTTGCCGTGCAGCTGCTCGGCCTGGGCCAGCCCGCCGTCAGGCGCGAAGCCGCTGGTGTAGAGGGCGGCCCGCTGGTGCGGGTTCTCGCCGTAGCGCAGCACCCGCGTCTTGTCCCACGTCGCACCCACCCAGGCCGGGAATCCGGTCCCGTCCGAGGTGTCGCTGAGCACGCTGCCCATCCAGGAGGCCACGGCGACGTCGTAGGTCGCGGTGTGCACGAACGCCTCGGCCGCGAGCCGCCGGCGGTGGCCGAGCGTCGTCCCTCCGTGGCGTACGGCGTCCAGCAGGTCGTCGTACTGCGTGGGCGAGGTGACCACGGTGACGGACGGGTGGTTCTTCGCGGCGGCCCGGACCATCGACGGCCCACCGATGTCGATCTGCTCGACGCACTCCTCAGGCGTCGCGCCGGAGGTCACGGTCTCGACGAACGGGTAGAGGTTGGACACCACCAGGTCGAACGCCTCGATGCCGAGCTCGTCGAGCTGCCGGCGGTGCGAGGCCAGCCGCAGGTCGGCGAGGATGCCGGCGTGCACAGCCGGGTGCAGCGTCTTCACCCTCCCGTCCAGGCACTCGGGGAAGCCGGTCAGGTCCTCGACCCTGGTCACCGGAACTCCGGCATCCTCGATCCGGCCGGCCGTGGAGCCGGTGGAGACGATCGCGACCCCGGCGGCGTGCAGCGCCTGCGCCAGCTCGTCGAGCCCGGTCTTGTCGTAGACGGAGACCAGCGCCCGGGTGATCGGGCGACGGTCGCCCGGTGTTGCTGTGCTCTCAGTCACGTGCCGAACCGGACCTTCCTGTCGGTGATGGTGAAGCCTTCGCGAGCCATCCGGCCCACGGTCGCCACGAGCATCGCCCGCTCGGCGACCTTGATCCGCTCGTGGAGGGTCGCCACGTCGTCGTCGTCCTCGACCGGGACCGTGGTCTGGGCGACGATCGGTCCGGTGTCGACCCCTTCGTCGACAAGGAACAGGGTCGCACCGGTGACCTTCACGCCGTACGCCAGCGCCTCCGCCGGTCCGGCCATCCCCGGGAACGACGGGGACAGCGCCGGGTGCGTGTTCACGCACCGGCCGCCGAACGCGTCGAGGAAGGCCGAGCCTGCGAGCTTCATGAAGCCGGCGAGCACCACGAGGTCGGGGTCGTGCTGCCGGCACGAGGCGGTCAGCGCGGCGTCCCACTCCTGCCGGGTGCGGTGCCCCGTGACGCGCTGCACGAAGGTAGGGACACCGGCCCGCTCGGCGCGGGCCAGCGCCTCGATGCCGTCGCGGTCCGCGCCTACGGCGACCACCCGCGCGCCGTACGCCGGGTCCGTGCACGCGTGCAGCAGCGCCTGAAGGTTGGTGCCGGCCCCGGAGACCAGCACGAGCAGGCGCGCCGGCGGGCGAGGAGCGGAGGGCACGCCGGACAGGCTACCGGTCGGTCCAGCCGGACCGGGTCGGCCGGACCGGGGCCGGTCAGTGCCGCCGGGCCCACCAGGTGGCGGCGATGCCCGCGAACAGGCCGCCGACGCCCATTGCAGCGGTCGCGGAGACCACCGTGTCCAGCAGGGGCGCACCCACCTCGGCCATCCGGCCGGGACCGACCGCCCCGCCGGCCAGCGCGACCAGGGCCGTCAGCAGCAGCCCGGCGAGCACGCCCGCGCCGACTCCGCGCAGCGCTCCGCTGGTGTAGGTCAGCACCGGGTGCCGTCGCAGCATCAGCACGACGCCCACCACGGACGCCAGGACCGGCGCGACGACGAGCGCCGCGAGCCAGGACGGCTGGGTGCCCGACGAGGGAAGCGCCGCGAGCAGCGGGAAGGCGGGCACCGGCCCGAGCACCACCGCTCCGGGCGACACGAGGGTGCCGGCCCCGACGGCGAAACCGGGTCCCAGGAGGTAGGAGCCGGTGAGGAGCACCGCGTTCGGGGTGACCGCAGCGGTGAGAAGCGTGTACAGCAGGCCGCCGGAGACATCGGCGTGCAGTCGGGACAGCACGTTGGCCGCCGTGTCGAGGTCGCGGAGCAGACCCACCGCCAGCAGCACCGAGGAGGCCGCGACGAGCAGCAGCACGGTCGCCACCGCTCCCAGCCCGATCGTCCGCAGGGGCTCGGCGACGCGGGACCGCCAGTCCACGACCTTCCCGGCACCTCGCAGCATGCCCGTTCCGCCACCGACCAGCGCGACCGTGAAGGCACCGGCGGACGACCACCCCAGGCTGGGCCGCGCGCCCGCGGTCGAGGCGAGGACGGCCGCACCGAGGGCCACGAGGCCGTAGACCAACGACATCACCACGATCCCGACCAGCAGACCGCGCTCGTCCTCGACGGCGGACCCGGCGGCCGCCCTGGTGCCGAACCGGTGGGCGACGTAGACACTGAGCATCGTCAGGCCGAGGGGCACCGCCGTGATGGTCGCAGGCCCCCCGGCGGCGAGGTGCAGGTGGCCACCCTGCGCCAGCAGCCAGCCGTCGGTGCCGACCCGCAGGGCGTCGCGGGTGGTGCCGTGGTCGCCGGCGTCGGAGGCGTACCAGGCCACCAGCGCGACGGCCATGCAGCCCAGCAGCACCACGGTGGCGCCGAGCAGCCCGGCGATCGCAGCACCGACGGCCAGCGAGCGGAGGCGGCGCTCCGAGGGGGTCCCTCGGGAGCCTCGCGTGTCGGGGGGGTCGAGAAGGTCGGTCATCGCGCGACCATCCTGGTCCAGCACCGTGCGGATCCCCGGCTCCCACGCCGGGCGAGCCTCGCGCCCGGCGTCGTACGGTGGAGGGTCCGTCGGCCTGCTCCGCACGCCGATCCACCAGCAAGGAGTTGTGATGGCGCAGCACGCGGGCAGGCGCCGCCGTGCCGGGGCAACGGCGGCAGCAGGGCTCGTGGTGCTGCTCGCGGCCGCGGTCGTGGTCCTGCGCGGCAGCTCGACTCCCGGACGCACCGTCGGGAAGCAGCCGCCGATCCCGCCGGCCGCCGCACCCAGCCCGTCCCCGAGCGCGCGGCTGCCGGTCGCGGACGACCTGCTCGACCGTACCCAGGTCCGGCGGCTCGCCGCCTCGCGGAGGTGGACCGTCACCTCCGGTGCCGGCCTCAGCAACGGGTGCCAGGAGCGCCGGTCCGCCGACCCCCGTGGCCATGCCGCGTTGGTGCGGACCTTCCGGGCCGCCGGGAACCCGGCGCGCTCGGCGATGCAGACCGTCGAGGTCTCCCGGTCCGTCTCCCAGGCTCACCGCGCGTACCGGACGACGCTCGGCTGGTACGCCGGGTGCCGGGCCGCACGGGTGCAGCTGCTCGACGCCTACCGGGTCGACCGGATCGGTGACGAGGCGCAGGTGCTCGTGCTCAGGCGGTCCGTCCGACCGGCCGGCCTGCTGTCGGTGGCCCTGGCACGCACCGGCTCGGTGGTCACCTCGACGGTGGGTACGACGGTCGGCGCCTCCTCCCTGCGGGTACGACGCGTGGTCGCGACGCTGGAGGTCGCGGTGCGGAACCTGTGCACGCGCAGCGTGGCGGGCCGCTGTGCGGGGAGGGCCGCCTTCCACGCCGTACCACCCCCACCGGCAGGCCGGGGTGAGGAGGCGGGCATCCTGGCGGTCGTCGACCTACCACCGGTCGGACGGGTCGGGCGGCGCTGGGTCGGGACCCGGCCGGCACCGACGCAGACCGACCCGTCGGTCAGCACGTGTGACCGGGCGGACCTGCGGGCAGCCGGCGCCATCCGGACGCGCAGCCGCACCTACCTCGTCCCGGGGGCCGGGCTCCCGGACCGGTTCGGGCTCGCGGAGGCGTACGGCGTCTTCCGGTCGTCCAAGGCGGCCGGCGGCTTCCTGTCCTCGGTGCGCACGGACCTGGCGACCTGCGCGAAGCGCGACGCCAGCACCGAGGTCGGCCGCGAGCGGCGGAGCACGTCCGCGAGAGCGGACGCCTCACAGTGGCTGTTGACGACGAAGGTGTCCTCGACGCGGAAGGTGCGGTTCCGTGTCGGGTTCGTCCGGGTCGGGAGGTCCGTGGCCCAGCTGCGGTTCGCCCCGACCCCGGGCGCCGACGTCTCCGAGTCGGTGTTCGCGTCCCTGCTGGACCGGGCCGGGGACCGCCTGCGGGAGCTGCACTGACGGGGTTGGCGGGTCGCGGGTCGTAGGGTCGCTGGTGTGAGCTCGACTGCCCCCACCGTCACCCGCGAGCAGGCGGTCGCCCTCGACGCCGGCAGCCCGCTCCGCGGCCGGCGCGAGCTGTTCGAGCTGCCCGCGGGAGTGGTCTACCTGGACGGGAACTCGCTGGGAGCACTGCCCCGCTCCGTCGCTCCTCGGCTGCGGGAGGTCGTCGACCGGGAGTGGGGCGCGGGCCTGATCTCGTCGTGGAACACCGCCGACTGGGTCGGCCTCAGCCGACGGGTCGGCGCGCGGATCGCGCCGCTGGTCGGGGCGCGCGACTGCGACGTGCACGTGGGCGACTCGACCAGCGTGACGCTGTTCAAGACGTTCGTCGCGGCGGCCCGGCTGCGTCCCGGCCGGCGGGTGATCGTCCTGGAGCCGACGACCTTCCCGACCGACGCCTACGTCGCCGCCGGGGTGTCGCGTGCCTTCGACCTCGAGCTGCGCTGGTGCGACCCCGCCGACCCGGCCGCCTCCCTGGGCGACGACGTCGCCGTGCTGGCGCTCACGCACGTGGACTTCCGCAGCGGCGCGATGTTCGACCTGCCCGGCCTCACCCGGGCCGCCCACGACGCCGGCGCGCTCGCGCACTGGGACCTGTGCCACTCCACCGGCGCCGTGCCGGTGGAGCTGATGGCCGCGGACGCCGACGTGGCGGTGGGCTGCACCTACAAGTACCTCAACGGCGGTCCCGGCTCCCCGGCGTTCGCCTGGGTGCACCCGCGGCACCAGCCCGGGTGGGACCAGCCGGTCACCGGATGGTTCGGGCACGCCGACCCCTTCGGCATGGCACCGACGTACGCGCCGGTGGACGGGGTCGCCCGGATGGCCTCCGGCACCCCGCCGGTGCTCGCTCTGTCCGCGCTCGACGCCGCCCTCGACGTCTTCGACGGTGTCGGGATCGACGTGCTCAGGGAGGCGTCTCTGTCGCTGACCGACCTCTTCATCGACCTGGTCGACGCCCGGCTCGGCTCGGTGTTCGAGGTCATCACCCCACGCGCTCGGTCGCTCCGCGGGAGCCAGGTGTCCCTGCGGCACGGGTCGGCCTACGGCGTGGTCCAGGCGCTGGTCGCCCGGGGGGTGGTCGGCGACTTCCGCACGCCCGACGTGGCGCGCTTCGGGTTCGCGCCGCTCTACGTCACGCATGCCGATGTCTACGACGCGGTCGAGCAGCTCGTCGCGGTGGTCGAGGGTGAGGAGCACCTGCGAGCCGCCTACGCGGTCCGCCACGCCGTCACCTGACCGGCCCGGAGCCGGCTTCCGGGTCGGGCCCCGGAGACCCGGGGCAGTCGCTGGCATCCTCGGGCGCTTTGTGGGCACCTCGCTGGTCCCCGAGACGAGTGGTGAGGCGATGCTGCGGAGCACAGGCACGACGCGGGGCCGCCAGATCGCGGCCGCCGCCGGGCGCGGGGCCGTGGCCGGCCTGGTCGGCGTCGCGGCGATGACCCTCGGAGAGAAGGTCGAGCAGGCGGCGACCGGTCGCGCGGACTCCTACGTCCCGGCGCGGACCCTCTCCACACTGCTGGGGCGGCCCCGCACCGACTTCGAGCGCCCGCGACTGCTCAACCACGTGATGCACTGGGGCACCGGCGCGGTGGTCGGTGCGCTGCGCGGCGTCTGGGCGGTCACCGGGATCCGCGGCCCCCGCGCGAGCGCGACCCACACCGTCGTACGGCTCGCGGTCGACCAGACCCTGGAGAACGCCACCGGACGCGGCGCGCCACCCGCGACCTGGCCGACCCGTGAGTGGGTCCTCGACGTGGCGCACAAGGCGGTCTACGCAGCTGTCACCGGTCTGGTCGTCGACGCCTGGGTCCCGCCGGCCCTGGCCTCCCGCCGCGGGCGCCGCAGCCACTGAGGCTGCTGCCTGCGACGACCGGTTGGAGCCCCGAGCGGACGACGGACCGCGGGGTGCGGCGCCTCGGCACGGCCCCGCTCAGAGCTTCTCGACGACGTCCCGCATCAGCTGGGCGGTCTCGGACGGGGTCTTCCCGACCCTGACACCGGCCGCCTCGAAGGCGTCCTTCTTGGCCTGGGCGGTGCCCGAGGAGCCGGAGACGATGGCGCCCGCGTGGCCCATCGTCTTGCCTTCGGGGGCGGTGAACCCCGCGACGTACCCGACCACCGGCTTGGTGACGTGGTCCTTGACGTAGGCCGCGGCCCGCTCCTCCGCGTCGCCGCCGATCTCGCCGATCACCACGATCGCGTCGGTGTCGGGATCCTCCTCGAAGGCCTGCAGGCAGTCGATGTGCGTCGTGCCGATGATCGGGTCGCCGCCGATGCCGACGGCCGAGGAGAAGCCGAGGTCCCGCAGCTCGTACATCATCTGGTAGGTCAGGGTCCCGGACTTCGAGACCAGCCCCACCCGGCCGGCCCGGGTGATGGTGGCCGGGATGATGCCGGCGTTGGACTGGCCGGGGCTGATCAGGCCGGGACAGTTCGGGCCGATCACCCGGGTGGTGCCCTTCGCCTGGGCGTAGGAGAACAGGTCGGCCGTGTCGTGCACGGGAACCCCCTCGGTGATCACCACGACCAGCGGCATGGCCGCGTCGACGGCCTCGACGACCGCTGCCCTGGTGCCGGCCGGCGGGACGAAGACGACCGACACGTCGGCACCGGTCTCGTCCATCGCCTCCTGGACGGACCCGAAGACCGGGACCGGGGTGCCGTCGAAGTCGACGCTCTGCCCGGCCTTCCTGGGGTTCACCCCACCCACGATCGTGGTGCCCGAGGCGATCATCCGCCGGGTGTGCTTCTGGCCCTCGGCACCGGTCATCCCCTGGACGACGACCCGGCTGCTGGCGTTGAGAAAGATCGACATGCGCGTGCCCCTACCTGTTCGCCAGCTCGGCGGCGCGGTCGGCCGCACCGTCCATGGTGTCCACCAGCGTGACCAGTGGATGGTCGGCCTCGTCGAGGATCCGCCGGCCCTCCTCGACGTTGTTGCCGTCCAGGCGTACGACGAGCGGCTTGTCCGCCTCGTCGCCCAGCATCTCCAACGCGTGCACGATGCCGTTGGCGACCGCGTCGCACGCCGTGATGCCACCGAAGACGTTCACGAAGACGCTCTTGACCTGCGGGTCACCCAGGATCACGTCCAGCCCGGCGGCCATCACCTCCGCGGACGCGCCACCGCCGATGTCGAGGAAGTTGGCCGGCTTCACGCCGTTGTGCCGCTCGCCGGCGTAGGCCACCACGTCGAGCGTGGACATCACCAGACCCGCACCGTTGCCGATGATGCCGACCGCACCGTCGAGCTTGACGTAGTTCAGACCCTTGGCCTTGGCCTTGGCCTCCAGCTGGCCGGCCGCATCGGTGTCCGCGACCTCGAAGGCGGCGTGGTCCTCGTGGCGGAACGCCGCGTTGTCGTCCAGGGACACCTTGCCGTCCAGCGCCTCCAGGGTCCCGTCGCCCAGCAGGGCAAGCGGGTTCACCTCGACGAGGGTGGCGTCCTCTTTGACGAAGACGTCCCACAGTCTGGTGACCATCTCCTGCGCACGGTCGGCGACCTCGGCCGGGAACCCGGTGGCCGCCACGATCTCCGCGGCCTTCGCGTCGTCGACGCCGGTCTGCGGGTCGATCGGGACCTTGGCCAGCGCCTCGGGGCTCTCGTGGGCGACGACCTCGATCTCCACACCACCCTGGACGCTCGCGATGCACAGGTAGCCGCGGTCGGCGCGATCGACCAGGAACGAGAAGTAGTACTCGTCCTTGATGTCCGCGGCCGGGGCGACCAGCACCCGGTGCACCGTGAGGCCCTTGATCTGCATGCCCAGGATGTCCTCGGCGCGGGTCACGGCCTCCCGAGGCGTCTCGGCGAGCTTGACGCCGCCGGCCTTGCCGCGACCACCCGCCTGCACCTGCGCCTTGACGACGACCCGGCCGCCCTGCTCCTCGGCCGCCGCCGCCGCGTCCCCGGCCTCGGTGACCACGGTGCCGACCGTGACCGGCACACCGTGCCGTGCGAAGAGCTGCTTCGCCTGGTACTCCATCAAATCCACGCTGGGGTCCGCCCCTTCCGGGTCCGGCCGCTGGTCACCGGGCGTCTCGTCGGACCCGGGCGGCGTCACGGCCGACCTTAGTCCCGCTCGACGGCCGGCTGCCACGGTGCCCTCCGTAGGCTTCGTCACATGCCTTCCGCGCCCGTCGCCTCCCGCGTCAGGTCCGGAGGCGTCACGCTCGAGGTCCGCGAGCACAGTGCCGCGGGGCCGGACCGGCCGACCATGGTGCTGGTGCACGGGTATCCCGACCGGCAGGACACGTGGGACACGCTGGTCGGGGAGCTGCCGCTGGAGCGCTGGCACGTGGTCACCTTCGACGTGCGGGGCGCCGGCGCGTCCGACGCACCGGCTCATCGGGAGGACTACCGCACCGAGCGGCTCGTCGACGACCTGGTGGCCGTGCTGGACGCCGTGCTCGAACCCGGAGAGCGGGCGCACCTCGTCGGTCACGACTGGGGATCCGTGCAGCTGTGGGACGCGGTCGCCGCGGAGGCGAGCGACCCCCGGCTGACGGGCCGGATCGCGTCCTTCACCTCGATCTCCGGGCCGTCCCTGGACCACACGGCACTCCTGGCCCGGCGACCGCGAGGCCGCCGCCTCGCTCTGGCCAGACAGCTGGCTCGCTCGTGGTACGTGGGCGCATTCCAGGTCCCGGTGCTCCCCGAGCTCGCGTGGCGCGCCGCAGCGGCCCGGATCGGCCAGGCGGTCGCGGCGCGCGAGGGACTGCCTCGCGACCACTGGGGGCCGGGACTCGCGGACGACGCCGCTCACGGGCTGGAGCTCTACCGGGCCAACCTGGGGCGGACCGGTCACCCGAGGGCGTTCCGCACCGACGTGCCGGTGCTGGTCGTGCACCCGACCCGCGACCGGTTCCTGACCGAGGTGCTGCTCGAGGACCTCGACCAGCGGTGCAGCGACCTGCGGACCGAGCGCGTGGACGCCGGGCACTGGGCCATCGTCACGCGCGCCGCCGAGATCGCCGCGCTGGTGCAGGACCACGTCGACCGCCACTGACCCGGCGGCACCGGTGGGCTGCGGCTGGCACGGGGCGGCAGCATCCGGTCAGGTTCCGGCCGGAGGCTCTCTAGTCTGTGGACATGTCCAGCGCCGCCCGCATGCTCCAGCTGTTGTCCCTGCTGCAGACGCATCGCTACTGGCCCGGGGCCGAGCTCGCCGGCCGCCTGGAGGTCAGCGACCGCACCCTGCGGCGGGACGTGGACCGGCTCCGCGGGCTCGGCTACCCGGTGCACGCCGCGCGCGGTGCGACCGGTGGCTACCAGCTCGAGGCCGGCGCCGCGATGCCTCCGCTCCTGTTCGACGACGAGGAGGCGGTGGCGATCGTCGTGGGTCTGCAGGCCGCAGCAGGGGGAATGGTGTCCGGCATCGAGGAGACCTCGGTGCGCGCGCTGGGCAAGGTCGTCCAGGTGATGCCGCCACGCCTGCGCCGGCGGGTGGACGCGCTGGCGTCGTACTCCGTGCCGGCGGTGTTCTCGTCGCCCTCGGGGCCCACCATCGACGCGGACGTGCTGGCCACCCTGGCCCAGGCGTGCCGCGACGACGAGCGGGTCCACTTCGGCTACCGGACGCGTGACGGCGACGGCATGGAGCGCCTCGTCGAGCCGCACCGGCTGGTCAGCGTGGGACGGCGGTGGTACCTCGTCGCCTGGGACCTGACCCGGCACGACTGGCGCAGCTTCCGGCTGGACAGGATGGCCGGGACCTCCACGACGGGGGTCCGCTTCCGGCAGCGCGATCTCCCGGGCGGGGACGCTGCGGAGTTCGTCAAGCGCGGGCTGCGGACGGGCCCGCAGCGTCACCACGTGTCGGTGCGGCTGCACACCGGCGCGGACGCCGTACGCCGGCACGTGGACCGCTGGGGCACCGTCGAGGAGCTCGAGGCCGGCCAGTGCCGCCTGGTGATGGAGGTCGACGACCTCGCCTGGCCGATGTTCGCGCTTGCCGGTCTGGGCGTGCCGTTCACGATCGAGAGCCCCGACGAGCTGGTGGAGCGCGCGGCGGCCGTCGGCAGCCTGTTCTCGGGCGCGGCGGAGGCCTCACGCAGGTGAGGCGACCCGCTCAGGCGTGCGCCGCGGAGTCGTCGACGACGTGGGACTGGACCCACTCGACGATGGCGGTCGTGGGCGCGCCCGGGGTGAACACCTCGGCGACCCCCATCTCCTTGAGCAGCGGGATGTCGGCCTGGGGGATGATGCCGCCGCCGATCACCACGATGTCGCGGGCGTCGCGGGCGTCGAGCAGTCCGAGAAGCTTCTTGAACAGCGTCATGTGTGCCCCGGACAGCACCGAGAGGCCGATCACGTCGGCGTCCTCCTGGATCGCCGTCTCGACGATCTGCTCCGGGGTTTGGTGCAGGCCGGTGTAGATCACCTCGTGCCCGGCGTCTCGCAGGGCACGCGCGATCACCTTCGCCCCCCGGTCGTGGCCGTCGAGCCCCGGCTTGGCCACCACGATCCGGATCGGAGCCACCCTGTCATCCACGGTCGTCCACCTTCGTCCACCCTTCGTCCGCCACCGTCGTGCGCCGCCGTGGCGGCACGGGGGCCGGACCTCTCCGGCCTGGTAGCTGGCACCTTAGCCGACCCGCCGGCGTCGCCGCCGCTCGGCTGCTGGAGTGAGGTCGCTCACGTTCCGAGGACCGTTCAGGATCCCTGCTGAGCGGAGGGGACGGTCGTGGGAGTGGTCGACGACACACAGGTCACGATTCGTCGATGTGACGGGCAGGACAGGGGCCGTTATGGTAATGCGTCGCCCGCCCCCCACGCAGGAGAGGCCCCCTTGGCCCAGCACCGAGCAGCCAGACACGCCGCGACCCGGCGTCGGGTTCTGGACCCCAGGGACGGCTCGCCGGCCGGTCGGACCACGGCGCCGGCGGCCGCACGGTCACCGGGTCGCCGACGGTGGCTCCGGCGGGCCATCTCGGCTCCCGTCCTCATCGCGTGCGCCCTCGCGCTGGCCGCCGGGGCGGCGGCCGGCCACCCCGACGCCACCGGTCGGGTGCTCACCGGCGGCGCGGGTCTCACCAGCAACCTGTCCGCGCTGCCCACCGCCACGACGTCCGGCGGACTGCCCGGCAGGGGTGGCGCGCCGGCCCGGACCGCCCCACAGGTGGGCGGTGCGCTCGCCTCGAGCGCGGCCGACCGTCGCCAGTGGGCCGTCAGCCGGGACGCGCAGCGCGTGGCGGTCGCGCACGCAGACGCGAGCACGCTGCAGGAGGTCACCCTGAAGGCCGCTGCCCAGCACCGGGCGGCTCTCGCCGAGCTTGCCGCAGGTGCGAAGAGACAGGCCCGGCTGGTCGCCGAGCGGGCCTGGCAGCTGCCGGTGACCCACGGTGCCTACCACCTGACCTCGCGGTTCGGCGACTGCTCCTCGCTGTGGTCGCGTTGCCACACCGGGCTGGACTTCGCCGCCCCCGAGGGCACCCCGATCCATGCCGTCGCCCGCGGCACCATCAAGGAGGTCGGCTGGGCGGGCGCCTATGGCAACCGGACCATCATGACCACCACGGACGGCACCGACCTGTGGTACTGCCACCAGTCCGCCGTCCGCGTGCGAACCGGTGAGCCGGTCGTCGCCGGCCAGGTGATCGGCAACATCGGCTCGACGGGCAACACCACCGGGCCGCATGTGCACCTGGAGGTGCGTCCGACGCCCGACCATCCAGTCGACCCGTTCGCCGCGCTCGTCGCCCACGGTCTGCATCCCTGACCTCCCGCTACCCGGCCTCCCGCTACCTGGCCTCCCGCTACCCGGCCTCCCGCTACCTGGCCTCCCGCGACCCTGCCGTGCTGCCCCTCCGGCCCGGAGGTCGACCTCAGAGCTTCTCGACGGGCGCGTAGCGCAGCAGCAGCCGCTTGACACCCTGGGAGCCGAAGTCGACCGAGGCCACCGCACTCTCGCCGACCCCGTCCAGGGCGACCACGCTGCCCATCCCGAACGAGTCGTGCAGGACCCGGTCACCCGGCGCGAGGGACGGGATCTCGCGCTTCTGGCCCTTGGCGTCGGCGTCGGCCCGAGCCGCGGCGGCACCGAAGCGCCGCCCGGGTGAGCGAGCGGCGCGCTGCGGGAGCGCCGGCAGCACGGGCCGGTTCCACGAGGTCTGGGCCTCCTGGGTGCGGCGCCAGTCCACCAGGTCTGCGGGCAGCTCGTCGAGGAAGCGTGAGGGCGGGTTGTGCGAGGGCGCGCCCCAGGCCGACCTGACCACGGACCGGGTGACGTAGAGCCGCTTCTGCGCCCGGGTCAGACCCACGTAGGCGAGTCGCCGCTCCTCCTCCAGCTCGGAGAGGTTGCTGTGGGACCGCTGGTGCGGGAACACCCCGTCCTCGAGGCCGGTCACGAAGACCACCGGGAACTCCAGGCCCTTGGCGGTGTGCAGGGTCATCAGCGTGACCACGCCAGTGTCGTCGGCGTCCTGGTCAGGGATCTGGTCGGAGTCGGCCACCAGGGCGACGCGCTCGAGGAAGTCGGGAAGACCGGGCGCTGCCGGTGCGGTGTCGGCCGGGTCGGCCCTGGGGCCCAGCACCGGCTCGTCGGCGAACTCCCGAGCGACAGCGACCAGCTCGGCCAGGTTCTCCACCCTGGTCTCGTCCTGCGGGTCCTCACTCTCCTCGAGCTCCTTCAGGTAGCCGCTGGTCGCGAGCAGCCGCTCGAGTACGACGTCCGCGCGCTCACCCGCGTCCACCATCGACTGCAGCTCCTCGACCATGCCGACGAAGGCCCGGATGCTGTTCAGCGACCGGCTCGCGAGACCCGGGGCGCCCTCGGCACGCCGCAGCGCCTCGAAGAACGTGATCGCGTCCCGCTGCGCCAACGCCTGCACGCAGGCCTCGGCACGCTCCCCGATGCCTCGCTTGGGCACGTTCAGGATCCGGCGCAGCGAGATCTCGTCGGCGGGGTTCACCAGGATCCGCAGGTAGGCGAGGGCGTCCTTGACCTCACGACGCTCGTAGAACCGGACTCCGCCGACGACCTTGTAGGGCAGGCCGACCCGGATGAACACCTCCTCGAAGACCCGGGACTGGGCGTTGGTGCGGTAGAACACCGCGACATCGCCCGGTCGCGCGCTCCTCGCGTCGGTGAGCGCGTCGATCTCCTCCGAGACGAAGCGAGCCTCGTCGTGCTCGTCGTCCGCGACGTAGCCGACGATCCGCTCCCCGTCGCCGGCGTCGGACCAGAGGTTCTTCGCCTTGCGGCCCTTGTTGCGGCTGATCACCGCGTTCGCCGCCGTCAGGATGGTCTGCGTGGACCGGTAGTTCTGCTGCAGAAGGATGGTCTCGGCGTCCGGGAAGTCCTCCTCGAACGCCAAGATGTTGCGGATGCTGGCCCCGCGGAAGGCATAGATCGACTGGTCGGCGTCACCGACGACCATCAGCTCGGAAGGCTCGATGCCGTCCGCGTCCGGCGCATCCGGGTCCGCTCCACCGACCCCGGCAGGCCGACCGACGTCGTGCCCGCACAGCTCACGGACGAGTGCGTACTGCGCGTGGTTCGTGTCCTGGTACTCGTCGACCAGGACGTGCCGGAACCGGCGACGGTAGCTCTCGCGGACCTCGGGGAACGCCTGCATCAGGTGCACCGCGGTCATGATCAGGTCGTCGAAGTCCAGGGCGTTGGCGTCCCGCAGCCGCTGCTGGTAGAGGGCGTACGCCGCGGCGTAGGTGCGCTCCAGCTCCGTCGAGGCGACCCTGGCCGCGTCCTCGTGGTCGACCAGCTCGTTCTTCTGGTTGGAGACCCAGCCGAGCACAGCCCGAGGGGGATAGCGCTTGACGTCGAGGTCGAGGTCGCGGCACACCATCGTCATCAGCCGCCGGGAGTCCGCCGCGTCGTAGATGGAGAACGACGACCGGTAGCCGAACCGGGTGATCTCCTTGCGCAGGATGCGGACGCACGCGGAGTGGAAGGTGGAGACCCACATCACCCGGGCGCGGCGACCGACGAGCTCCTCCACGCGCTCACGCATCTCGGCGGCCGCCTTGTTGGTGAACGTGATGGCCAGGATCGAGCCCGGATGGGCCTTGCGCTCGGAGATCAGCCAGGCGATCCGCCGGGTGAGCACCCGAGTCTTGCCCGACCCCGCGCCGGCGACCACGAGCAGGGGCGTGCCGGAGTGCACGACCGCCGCCCGCTGCGGCTCGTTGAGACCCTCGAGCAGCTCGTCGGGGGACGGTCCCCGACGGGGCGCCCGGTCCTGGTCTGCCGCGCCGGAGGTCGGTGGGCTCGGCCGCGGCAGCCGCGGGATCGGGAACGTCGCGCTCATGTCGGACCCACCCTACGTGCCTGCGCGGACGGCCCGGCGGTCCCTCGAGGCCGGGCACGAGGGGGGCCCGCGAAGCAGCGCACGGCTCAGAGTAGCCGTCGGTCCGTGGCCCAACGGGTGAGCTCGTGCCGCGAGGAGAGCTGCAGCTTGCGGAGCACGCTGGACACGTGGGTCTCCACGGTCTTGATCGAGATGAACAAGGCGGAGGCCACCTCCTTGTAGGCGTAGCCGCGCGCGATCAGTCGCATCACCTCACGCTCCCGCTCCGTGAGGCGGTCCAGGTCCTCGTCGACCTGGGCCACCTCGATCGAGCCCGCGAACGCGTCCAGCACGAACCCGGCGAGCCGGGGGGAGAAGACCGCGTCTCCCCCGGCCACCCGGTCGATCGCGGAGACCAGCTCGGGACCGGTGATCGTCTTGGTGACGTAGCCCCGTGCGCCGGCGCGGATGGTGCCGATCACGTCCTCGGCAGCGTCGGAGACCGACAGCGCGAGGAACCGGGTCTCCGGCTGGCGGGCCCCGACCCGGCGCATCACCTCCGCGCCGCCGCCCCCGGGGAGGTGGACGTCGAGCAGCACCACCTCCGGCCGGAGCCGGGTCACCGCGGCCACCGCCTGGTCGACGTCCTCGGCCTCACCGAGGACCTCGACCCGGTCCGGATGCGCGGCCAGCTCGGCCTTCACGCCGGTGCGGAACATCGCATGGTCGTCGACGACCACCACACTGCGTCTGGTCATCGCGTCTCCTCCATCTCGTCCCGGCCCGTCCCCGGTCCCGTGGGCGCCTGTCGGGCGCCGGTCATCACCAGCCGCACCTCGGTCCCCTCGCCAGGAGCGGTCCGGATCGTGGCCGTTGCGCCGTGCCGCGACATCCGGTCCCTGATGCTGTTGCGCACCCCGAGCCGGTCCTCGGGCACCGCGTGTTCGTCGAAGCCGCGCCCGCGGTCCCGGACGAAGACCTCCACCGACTGCCCGACGCACTCCGCGTAGACATCGACCTGGTCCGCCCCGGAGTGTCGGGCCGCGTTCACCATCGCCTCCCGGGCGGCCAGCACCAACGCCCGGGACCGCTCCGAGGCGGAGGCATCCCCCACGACCACGACCTGGACGGGTACGCCGTGCGCATCCTCGACCTCGGCAGCGGCAGCCTTGAGGGCGCTGGCCACCGAGGTGTCGGCGGGTGGCTCGTCGCCGTACAGCCAGGAGCGGAGGTCGCGTTCCTGCGCCCGGGCCAGGGTGGCGACCATCCGGCCGTCGGCGGCGTGCTTCTGGATCAGCGCCAGGGTCTGCAGGACCGAGTCGTGCAGGTGCGCCGCCATGTCCGCCCGCTCCTGGGAGCGGACCCGGGCGGCCCGCTCCTCCGAGAGATCACCCGTGAGCCGGAACAGCCAGGGTCCGACCGTCAGCGCGAGGCCCGCCACGCCCAGCGCCCCGGCCACCACGACGTCGCGCGCGAGGCCGAGCTGGCCGGTCTGGCTGGTCTGCACGGCGAAGCCCACCAGCGCCGCCAGCAGCAGCCCGACGCCGGCGGCCAGCCGGGCGTAGGAGGCGACTCCACCCCGACCGACGACGGCACGGAAGAAGTCGATGCGCCCGGTGCTGTCCATCCAGCGTTCGCGTTGCGCCTCGTCGGCCTGCCGCCACAGCACGGCCAGTCCCACCACGCCCAGGACCACGGGCCAGAACAGCACGGAGCCGCCGAGCAGGTGCTGGGCGAGCACCACCAGCCCGAGAGCGATCGCGCACATCGCCACGAGCGGACCGACGTCCTGGAGCCGGCGGGCGCGGCGCGGTCGCTTGCCCTGCCTGCTCGCTGCCTCCAGCCCCGGGCTGTCCTGCTCCAGGTGGTTGTCGATGGGAAGGACCAGCCAGAGCCCGGCGTAGACGGCGACCCCGAACCCGCCCACCGCCGCGAGCACCAAGAACGCCACCCGCACATAGGCCCGCTCCACCCCGAGGTGCTGCGCCAGGCCGGCCGCAACGCCGCCCAGCAGTCGCTCGTCGCTGCTGCGGTAGGCCTTGCGGGGGCGGACGGACGTATCTGTGCTCATCGTGACTTCATCGTCACACAGCGCACCTGCATGAACCATGAGTGGCGACCCTGGTCGACCCCTGGGGCGGCGGCGCCCGACCCCGGTGTGAATCAGGGCAGTCCCCGATGGTGCGAGCCGACCACGAGGCCCAGGATCGTTGACATGACACAGACACCAGGGCCGTCCGCCACGGACCAGCAGCAGGGCGCCACGCCGGGTGGGCCCCCGCCTCTCGCGGACCAGCCGAGCTTCCGCGGCTTCGAGCAGCTCCGGCGCAGCACCACCGACCGCAAGGTCGCGGGCGTCGCGGGGGGCCTCGGCCGGCACCTCAACATCGACCCGGTGATCCTGCGCGTCCTGTTCGTGGTGATGTGCTTCTTCGGTGGGTCCGGATTCCTCCTGTACGGCGCCGCATGGGCGCTGGTACCCGAGGACGGCAAGCAGCAGGGCGCCATCGCGATGCGTCCCAACACCCGTAACGCGCTGCTGATCGGAGCCGGGGTGGTCGCCGTGCTCCTGCTCGTCGGCGACAGCTACGGCGGCATCGGGTTCCCGTGGCCGCTGCTCGTCGTCGGCGTCGGTGCGCTCGTCTACATCGCGGTCCGCGACAAGCGGCAGACCCTCAGCCCGTGGCAGCACCCGGCGACGTACGCCGGTCAGGACCTCGCCGCCCCGTACGACGCGGCTCCTCCGTCGTACGACCAGAGCGGCGCGGCGTACGCCACGCCGGGGACGAGCGAAGAGACCGGGGCCGCCTACGGTCAGACCCCGCCGCCGTGGCTGCCGCCGACCCCCGTCCCGCCGCCCGTCCCGCCGCGCCGCCCCAGGCACGGACCTCGGTTGTTCGGCCCCACGCTCGCGCTGGTCGCCCTCACGCTCGGCTCCCTCGGGCTCTACGACGTCTCCGGAGGTCATGTCGTCGACACCGCCTACCCGGCACTCGCCCTGGCCGTCGTGGGGGTGATGCTGGTGGTCGGTGCGTTCATCGGTCGCGCCGGAGGGCTGATCCTCCTCGGCGTCGTGGCCGCCGTCGCCCTGGGGGTGACCTCGTTGGTCGGCAACCTCGGCGGATGGAGCGACGGCCAGCAGCTGAACGCCACGCCGCTGAGCGCCAGGGCGGTGAAGGACAGCTACTTCGTGCCCAACGGTCGTGTGGTGCTGGACCTCAGCGACGTCCGGGACCCGGCGGCCCTGGCCGGCCGCAGCGTCGAGGTCGGCGCGCGGGCCGGTGAGGTCGTCGTGGTCCTGCCGCAGGGCGTGACCAGCGACGTGGACGCCGACATCAGCGGGCCCGGGCAGGTCGACATGCCGGATCGCGCGGCGAGCGGGTTCGACAACCAGGTCAGCGAGAGCTTCGCGGGCGGGGCCGGCACCTTCACACTGCGAGTGCACCTGTTCGCAGGGCACATCGACGTGAGGACATCGTGATGAGCATCAAGGACCGGATCACCCATCCGCTCAACGTCAGCTACCTGGTCGTCGGCCTGGTCTTCCTCGGCATCGCCGCCAGCTGGGCGCTGCGCACGGCCGGCCTCGTGGACACCCGGCAGATGGGCTGGCTGCTCCCGCTGCTGCTCGTCGCCGCGGGGGCCGTGGGTCTGGTCGCCGCGACCGCCAAGAGCCTGACCCGCAACCGGCCGGCCCGCGACGTCGACGAGGCCGCCGACGACGCCCTGGACCACCGACCCGGGCAGCCGGTCGCGGACCCGTTCGACTGGTCAGCCGATGACCGGGGAGAGCCCCGCTGAGCGAGCGCGAAGAGTTCCGCCCCTCACCGATACCGACTGACCGATATCTGAGTCACTCGGCCGAGGCGTTCGGGCGGCGCCAGGAGCGCTCGAAGGGCAGCCGCCAGGCGCGCGGCGCGATCAGCTGGTGGATGGCGTTGGGACCCCAGCTGCCCGGCGGGTAGGTACGCACCCGCGGCGGGTCGTTGACCAGGGCCGCGGACTTGGCCCACAGCTCCTCGATGCCCGCCGCGGTGGTGAACAGCGTGTGGTCACCTCGCATCGCGTCGTGGATCAGCCGCTCATAGGCCTCCAGCACGCCCTTGGAGCTGCCGGTCTCGTGGGTGGCGAACTGCATGGACAGCTTCTCCAGCTTCATCCCCGGCCCGGGGCGCTTGCCGTAGAACGACAGCGACATCCGCGACTGGTCCGCGAGGTCGAACGTCAGGTGGTCCGGCCCGGCGGCCCCGACCCCCGAGCCGGCCGGGAACATCGTCCGCGGCGGCTCCTTGAAGGCGATCGAGATGATCCGGGCGCCCTCGGCCATCTTCTTGCCGGTGCGCAGGAAGAACGGCACGCCCGCCCACCGCCAGTTGTCGATCTCGACCGTGAGCGCCACGAACGTCTCGGTGTCGGAGTCGTCGGCGACGTCGGGGTGCTCGGTGTAGCCGATGTACTGACCGCGTACGGCGCTGTGTGGGTCGATCGGTCGCATGGACCGGAAGACCTTGAGCTTCTCGTCGCTGATCGGGTCAGGGGCCAACGAGGTGGGCGGCTCCATGGCCATGAACGCGAGCACCTGCATCAGATGGGTGACGACCATGTCGCGGAACGCACCGGTCGACTCGTAGAACGCCGTACGCATCTCCAGCCCCAGGGTCTCCGGGACGTCGATCTGGACGTGGTCGATGAAGTTGCGGTTCCAGATCGGCTCGAACAGGCCGTTCGCGAACCGGAAGGCCAGGATGTTCTGCGCCGCCTCCTTGCCGAGGAAGTGGTCGATGCGGAAGATCTGCTCCTCGGCGAAGACCTCGTGCAGCCGGGCGTTCAGCTCCTGCGCGGACGGGAGGTCGGTGCCGAACGGCTTCTCCATGATGATCCTGGACCGCCCCACCAGACCCGCCTCGGCGAGCTGCCGGACCACCGGCAGTGCAGCCTTGGGCGGGACGCTGAGGTAGTGGAGGCGACCGATCTCTCCCTGGCACTCCTCCGCGAGCGCCGCCTCCGCCTCGGCCACGGCCTTCGCCAGCGCCTGAGGACCGTCGGCCTGCCGCACGAACGTGAGCCGGCTGGCGAAGTCGTCCCAGCAGCCCTCCGCGACGGGTCTGCTGAACTCGTCGACCGCCTCGCGCGACAGCTTCACGAACTGCTCGGTGTCCAGGTCGTCGAGCGAGGTCCCGACGATCCGGCAGTGCTCGAGCAGTCCGGCCTCGTGGAGATGGAGGAGCCCTGGAAGCAGCTTGCGCCGGGCGAGGTCACCGGTGGCTCCGAAGAGCACGACCACGTGCGGTTGTTCCATGCCTCGATCGTAGGCCGTCGACCTGCTCGCCAGGGTGCCGCGGCGAGACGCCAGCGCCTCCCTCTGCTGCCAGGACGTAGGCCGTGCCGGGGCGGGAGAGGGCTTGCACCCGTTTGAGGCTCCTGACACCGGGAACCGTCCTGGTTCCATTCCCACTACGAGGAGCTGACCATGAGAGGCAAGATCTCCCTGCTCGCCGGCGGTGCCATCGGCTATGTGCTCGGCACCCGTGCGGGCCGCGAGCGATACGAGCAGATCAGGTCGCAGGCGCAGAGCTTCTGGAACAACCCCAAGGTGCAGCAGAAGGCCTCGCAGGCCCAGGACCTGGCTCGGGAGAAGGCTCCGCTGATCAAGGACAAGGTCTCCGACTCCGGCACCGCAAGCACCTCAGGGGTGACGTCGCCGGGTCAGCACCGCGAGGAGCCTGCGCCGTACCCGACGTCGGCCAGCACCGGCCTCAGCTGACCGCAGGATTGCGGATATCGGGGCTGGCCGGCCTCACGTCAGGTCCACCTGGGCCACCACGGACTCGCTCCGGGCGTCGCCCTTCAGCAACACGCTCCAGCGACCCTTTCCGGGCGCGCCGCACGGACGCGGCGCCTCGAGCGGCGAGGACTGGCAAGCCATGCTCAGCACCTTCTTGCCGACGAGGGTGATCCGGGACGGTCCGTCGAGCGGGCTGTAGACGACCTGCAGCGCCGTTGCGCGCACCAGCGCTCGGCCCGGCACCGATGGGCTCCGCTCGACAGCTCCCTGCAGCGTGTACGTCAGGTACACCTTGCGGGGACGCGCGTCGAAGAAGAGCCGACGACCCGTGAGCCCGACCGTGTCCGGGGGGTTGAGGATCTCCTGGTCACCGACGACGACCACATGGGTCGCCGTCGGCAGGAGCGCCTGCCCCCGCACCGCCGGCACCTCGAGGCGTACGGCGGACAGTGGCGTGGCGCTGCGCACCCACTGCCTGACATGGACGACACCGTTCTTGGTGACGCGGGTCTCGACGTACGACCCGACGGTGGGGGCCGCGGCGGGCGGCTCGGGAACACGGGCGCGGACCGGTTGGTCCGCGGTGGTGGCACCGGGCCCCTCCTGGGCCGACCGGACCAGCACGGCGGTCAGGATGACGACGACCACCAGGCTGACCAGGAGCGCGACATCGCGGAAGGGGATCGGGCGTCGCTGCCTCCTCCCGGGCCGCCTCTCGTACGTCGTTGCACCGGAGCTCGGACCGGTGACGCCACTCGCGTCGGACCTGCCGGGCTCCACGTCGCGGTCACCGTCGCGCTCGTGCTGGCGAACGACATCACTGGAGTCCGCGAAGCCGGGGGCCACCTCGAGGGTCCCAGGGTCCTCGTCGCCTCCGTGCTGGTCAAGGTGGTGGTCGTCAGCGTGGTGAGGGACCTGGTGGTCCGCTTCCTGGACCCAGGTGTCGTCGTCGGCCTCGGCTACCCGGTCGACATCATCGTCGCGGGGCGGGAAGAAGGCGGCGAGACCGGCGTAGCTGCCCTCCTCATGGGTGGCGTCGGAGGCGGGGACGGCTCGCCCCTCGGGCCGACCTGTCCCTGTGACGTCCGGGTCGCGGTCGGCCGTCCGGTCGTCCGGCACCTCGACCGTCCGCTGCTGGTCCTCGCTGCGGTCCGGATGACCACCGAGGTCCGGGGAAGCGGTCACCGAGTGCCGGCGCCTGCCGAAGAGCCGGGAGAGCGGTCCGTCATCATCCCCTTCGGCAGGGGCGTCGGCGCCCCGGTGGTAGCCGGCCCGGTCGTAGCCCGCCTCGTTGTAGCCGGTCCGGTCGTAGCCGGCCCGGTCGTAGCCCGCCTCGTCGTAGCCGGCCCGGTCGTAGCCGGCCCGGTCGTAGCCCGCCTCGTCGTAGCCCGCCTCGTCGTAGCCGGCCCGGTCGTAGCCCGCCTCGTCATAGCCGGCCCGGTCGTAACCGGCCCGGTCGTAGCCCGCCTCGTCATAGCCCGCCTCGTCGTAGCCCGCCTCCTGATGGCCGGGCTCGAGATGGCCGGAGGAGGTCGCGTGGGAGTCGCCGTCGGCAGGTCCCTCTCGGTCCTCGCCGGTGACTGGCAGAGGCCGGGCGACGGGCCTGCGCGGCCCGGGCTTCTTCTTCGTCACGGCTGCGACCTGTGCACCGGTGGCTTGGCTGGCACGGCGGTGACGACGGCGAGGTCCTGGTCGCCGGTCGGCGAGAACAGCCAGGGATCGTCGGCCAGAGAGCCCTGCGGCAGCAGTCGCCTCGACCGGATGGTGAAGTCCTGACTCAGGTGCCGGGTCGTCACCTGCAGCTTCTGGTCCGCGCGCACGCTGAGCAGCTCGACGTACGGCCCGACCAGTGATGCAAGCGCCCCCACAGCAAGCAGGGTACGCGGACCTGGCCGGGACCGCCGGTTCGGGTGAGTCTCCGGCGGCCGGCGCGCACGGTCAGCAGCCGGGTGTCGAGCAGGGCCGGCGCGGCGGCGAACGGCGCCCACAGGCTTGACCGGCTTCCCGTCGAGCGGCACGCCCCCCGAGGTGCCCGGCACGGCCTGGATGATCCGCACCGCGCCGGTGCCGACCTTGGCCTGGGCAGCCTGGCTCGGGACCCTCTGGCTCAGCCCCACCAGCCCGCCCAGCACGCGTGTCGAGGCGGCTGCACCGACCAGGACCGAGCGACGTGCCGCCATGCTGACACCCCTACCCCGTCCGGGCGATTCCAGTCGTTTCGTATATGTTTGTACCCGTCCCTGCGTGTCAGTCGGGGCGAGGGATGCCGGAGATCGACGTGCCCGAGCGAGTCTTGTAGCGCTTGTTGATGCTGATCAGGACGGCGGTCCAGGTCTCCAGCTGGCGGGCGATCCGCAGCCGCCCGGCGTCGACGCCGTCGCGCGAGGTGACCGCCCTGGCCAGCTCCAGGGCCACCGCCTTGGCGTCGCCGTCGTCACCACAGACGAGCACGTCCTCGTGGTCGAGATAGTCCTGCTCACCCCACAGGGTCGGCGCCGACACGTGGTGGAAGGCGCCGACCACCCTCGCGGTGGGCACCAGCGCGGCTGCGGCCTGCGCAGCGCTGCCGGCGGGCACGTCGAGCCCGAACGGACCCTGCTTGTCGAAGCCGAGCGGGTTGACGCAGGAGATCACGACCTTGTCCGCGAGCTGGTCGGCGAGAGCGCCGACCAGCTCGTCGTGGCCGTCGTACGGCACCGCCAGGACGACCACGTCGGCTGCTGAGGCGGCGTCGGCGTTCGACGTGCCGGTGACCCGTGCGCCCGGGAGCCGGTCGGTGATCTCGCGAGCCGTCGCCTGCGCACGCTCGGCAGAACGGGAGCCGACCACCACCCGGTGGCCGTGCCGTGCCCAGCGGTAGGCGAGCCCACGACCCTGGGGGCCGGTGCCCCCGATCACCGCGATGTCGTACGTCGTCACCGGCTGCTCCTTCCGCTCGCAGACTCAGATGCTGACAGCGATACTGTCACGGTAGGGTCGGACGACCGCTGTCGAGCCTCCCGGAGGACCCATGAAGCTCTCCACCCAGCTGATGTACTCCGGCAACCCGCGCGCGGCCGCCGACGAGGTCGCGGCGCTGGAGAAGGCAGGCCTGGACACCGTCTGGGTGGCCGAGGCCTACGGGTTCGACTCACCGACGTTGATGGGCTACCTCGCCGCGAAGACGGAACGGGTCGAGATCGGGGCGGCGATCCTGAACGTCTACTCCCGGACCCCCGGGGCACTCGCCCAGACGGCGGCCGGACTGGACAACGTCAGCGGTGGACGCGCGATCCTCGGGCTCGGTGCCTCAGGACCCCAGGTCATCGAGGGCTGGCACGGGGTGCCCTACGCCCGGCCGCTGGGACGGACTCGCGAGGTCGTCGACATCGTGCGGGCGGCGCTGCGTCGCGAGCGGTTGGAGTACGACGGCAGGATCTTCCACCTGCCGCTGCCCCCGGGCCAGGGGACCGGTCTCGGCAAGCCGCTGAAGATGCTCACGAAGCCGGAACGCCCGGCCGTGCCGATCTACGTCGCCGCGCTCGGGCACAAGAACGTCGAGGGCACCGCGGAGTACGCCGACGGGTGGCTGCCGTTCATGTTCGCCCCGGAACGAGCCCGCGACGTCTGGGGCGAGGCGCTGGACCGCGGGACCGCCAAGCGGCAGGAGGGTCTCGGCCCGCTCGAGGTCGCCGCCGGCGGCATGGTGTGCGTCGGCGAGGACGTCAAGTCCGTGCTCGACCAGGCGCGGCCCACCGCTGCGTTGTACATCGGCGGGATGGGGGCCAGGGGCAAGAACTTCTACAACACCCTTGCGTGCGAGTACGGCTTCGAGAAGGAGGCCGCGCAGATCCAGGAGCTGTACCTCGGCGGCAACAAGCGCGACGCCGAGGCGCTGGTGCCGATCGAGCTGCTGGAGATGTGCAACCTGGTCGGCCCGGAGTCCTATGTGAGGGAGCGGATCGCGGCCTTCGCCGAGGCGGGGGTCACCAACCTGCAGGTCACACCGGTCCCTGCCGACGGCGGCGACCCGGCGACTCTGGTGTCCCGGGTCAAGGAGTGGATGGACCAGTGAGCGGGCGGCCCTTGCTGGAGGCGGAGCACGAGGCCTTCCGCCGTACCGTCCGTGCGTTCATCGAGCGGGAGGTGACCCCGCACCACGAGCGGTGGGAGGCCGAGGGTCAGGTCAGCCGTGAGGTGTGGACCGCCGCCGGTGAGCAGGGGCTGCTCTGCTTCGACGTCGAGGAGCGGTACGGCGGACCCGGCGTCACCGACTTTCGCTACAACATGGTGCTCGCCGAGGAGATGACCCGCGCCGGCGCGCACGGGCCCGGCTTCGGCGTGCACACCGACATCATCGTGCCCTACCTGAGCAGCCTCGGGACGGCCGAGCAGAAGCAGCGCTGGCTGCCCGGCTGCGTGAGCGGGGAGACGATCACCGCCATCGCGATGACCGAGCCGGGGGCCGGCAGCGACCTGCAGGGGATCCGCACGGCGGCGGTCGACAAGGGTGACCACTACGTGCTGTCCGGAAGCAAGACGTTCATCAGCAACGGCGCGATGGCCGACCTGGTGGTGGTGGTCGCGCGGACGAACCCCGATGCGGGGCACCAGGGGATCAGCCTGCTGGTCGTCGAGCGAGGGATGGCGGGCTTCGAGCGTGGACGCAACCTGTCCAAGGTGGGGATGGCGGCCCAGGACACCTCGGAGCTGTTCTTCGACGGTGTCGAGGTCGCGAAGGCCAACCTCCTGGGTCCTGAGGGCAGCGGGTTCGTGTCGTTGATGAGAAACCTCCCGCAGGAGCGACTCTCGATCGCGGTCACCGCAGCGGCGGCCTGCGAGGCGGTGCTCGAGATGTGCCTGGCCTACGTCAAGGAGCGGGAGGCGTTCGGGCGCCCGATCGGGACGTTCCAGAACACCCGTTTCGCGATCGCCGAGATGGCGACCGAGGCGCACATCGCCCGGGTCTTCGTCGACGACTGTGTCCGCCGGCACAACGACGGAGAGCTGGACGCAGCCGGCGCCTCGATGGCGAAGTGGTGGACCACCGAGCTGCAGAAGCGGACCGTTGACCGGGGCGTGCAGCTGTTCGGCGGCTACGGCTACATGCGGGAGTACCCCATCGCCAAAGCGTTCCTGGACAGCCGGGTGCAGACCATCTACGGCGGGACGACCGAGATCCAGAAGGAGATCATCGGCCGGTCCCTCGGGCTCTGACGCCGAGACGCCGCGTCGTTGCGACTGGGGTGAGCGTGGTCCGAGCTGCTGCCTGCCGACCCGGCCTATCCGCAGGCTTTCTCAGGTGTCGGGGCCGGCATCGCCGCAGGTTGCCC
>JAICWH010000173.1 GCA_025934895.1 Nocardioidaceae bacterium
GCCGGACAACGCCCCGCCGGCCCGCACCCCGTGGGACCTCGAGCGGATGGCCGGCGGGTCCAGCGGGGGCGCGGCCGCGGCGGTCGCCGCGGGCCTGGTGCCGCTCGCCCAGGGTTCCGACGGCGGCGGCTCGATCCGGATTCCGGCCAGCTGCTGCGGGCTCGTCGGCCTCAAGCCGTCGCGGGGCCGGGTCAGCGGCGCCCCGATGTACGGCGACCCCGTCGGCCTCGGCACCCCGGGTCCGCTGGCCCGCACGGTGCGCGACGCCGCTGCGCTGCTGGACGTGCTGGCCGGACCCGTCGTGGGCGACCCCTACTGGGCGCCGCCCGCACCGCGGTCGTTCCTGGCCTCGTGCGACGTCGACCCCGGCCGGCTGCGGGTGGGTCGCTTCCTGCAGCCGGTGGTCGCGGACGTGGCCGTGCACCCCGAGGTGGTGCAGGCCTACGAGGACGTGACCCGTCTGCTGACATCCCTGGGCCACGACGTCGAGGAGGTCGACGTACCCCTGCCGCCGGAGGCGGTTCCCACGTTCGAGACCTGTTGGGCCGTGCTGACCGCACTGTCGGTGGCGCCACCTGGCACCGAGCACCTGCTGCGACCGCTGACCCGGTGGCTCCAGGAGCGGGGGCATGCGGTGTCCGGACCCGAGTTCGGGCTGGCCGTAGGGGAGCTCCGGCGGCTGGCGGCGGGCGCGTTGCGTTCGCTCGCGCCCTACGACGTGGTCCTCACCCCGACGCTCGCCCAGCCGCCGTTGGCCGTCGGGCAGATCCGGGACGACGCCGACCCGGCTCGCGACTTCGAGAACCAGAAGGCATTCACACCGTGGACGTCCGCGTGGAACGTCACCGGCATGCCGGCGGTGTCCCTGCCCCTGCACCGCACGCCGGACGGCCTCCCGGTCGGCGTGATGCTGGCCGCCCGGCCCGCCGAGGAGCACCTGCTGCTGTCGCTCTCCGCGCAGCTCGAGGGCGCCGGGCCGTGGAACGATCTGGTACCCGATTGTTGGTAGCCCTTCCTTCTTCCGACATCAGGCATAACGTACGGAAGATCGTCGGCCGAGACCGGTTGACCTCGTAGGAATGGACCCCGTATGAAGAAAGCGAAGACCTCCCTCTCCGCGGCCGCCGTCGTCGGTGCGCTCGTCGCCGCAGGCATCGTCGCCGCCCCAGCCGCTACCGCGGCTCCTGACCGGCGCCCTGTGGCCCGCACAGCGCCGACCTGGGTGGCCCGGGCGCACAGCCTCGGCACCGCCCCGGCCTCGGGGCGGTCCACCTTCCGGGTCTACTTGGCCCCTCGGGGCGGGACCGACGCGCTCAAGGCCGCAGTGGCCGAGGTGTCGGACCCGGGCAGCGCCGGCTACCGGCACTTCGTCTCCGCCTCCCAGTTCCATGCGACGTACGATGCCACCGACGCCACGGTGGCCACCGTGCGCGGCTGGCTCGAGGACAACCGGCTCTCGGTCACCTCGGTGGAGGCCCATCACCGCTACCTCGCCGTCACCGGGAGCAACGCCGCGGTCCAGCGGGCCTTCGGTGTCTCGCTGAAGCGCTTCCGGCACCGGGGCCACGTCGTGCAGGCCAACACCTCCGCGGTGCTGGTCCCGGACGCCATCGCGCCACTCGTCTCGACCGTGACCGGCCTGGACACCACGCCGGGCACCGTCAGGCACCACGCCCCGCCGTCCGACGGCTTCCGCAACGCCCGGCCGTGCTCGCGCCACTACGGCCAGCTCAAGGCGACGTACCAGGGCGACTTCAAGACTCCGCTGCCCAAGTTCAACGGCATGCTGCTCCCTTACGCGGTGTGCGGCTACACCGGACCGCAACTGCGGTCGGCCTACGAGGGCGCGAACCCGGCAGGGCTCGACGGCACCGGCACAACCGTGGCGATCACGGACGCCTACGCGTCACCCACCATCGCCGAGGACAGCGCCAGGTACGCCACGCGTCACGGGGACGCGGGATACCGGGTGGGTCAGCTGACGCAGGTGCTGCCCACTGCCTTCCACAAGGGGAAGATCTGTGACCCCTCCGGCTGGTACGGCGAGGAGACCCTCGATGTCGAAGCGGTGCACGCCATGGCCCCCGGGGCGAAGATCCGCTACTACGCGTCACCGAGCTGCCTCGACGACGACTTGCTGGGTACTCTGAACAAGGTCGTGGACCAGAACCAGGCGTCCATCGTCAGCAACTCGTGGAGCAGCCTCGAGGCCAACGAGAGCTCGGACACCGTCGCCGCCTACGAGGGCGTGTTCCTTCAGGGAGCCCTCCAGGGCATCGGCTTCCTGTTCTCCTCAGGCGACAACGGTGACGAGCTGGCGGCCAGCGGGATCAAGCAGGTCGACTACCCGGCCTCCGATCCCTACGCCACCGCGGTGGGTGGGACCTCCGACGCGATCGGCGCGGACGGCTCGTTCCTCGGCCAGACCGGCTGGGGCACCGAGAAGTACTCCCTGAGCACCACCGACCAGTGGACTCCGGTCGGCTTCACCTCCGGCGCGGGTGGGGGGACCTCGGGCCTGTTCAACAGGCCCGACTACCAGCAGGGTGTGGTGCCCGGACGGTACGGTGCCGGCCGGGCGGTGCCTGACGTGGGCCTCGATGCGGACCCGACCACCGGGTTCCTGGTCGGTCAGACGCAGACCTTCCCGGACGGCGTCTACTACGACGAGCACCGCATCGGCGGCACCAGCCTCGCCTCACCGTTGTTCGCGGGCATGACGGCTCTGACCGAGCAGCACGCCGGGGGCCGGATTGGCTTCCTGAACCCGACGATCTACGCCAAGGCAGGGACCAAGGCGTTCAGCGACGTCAAGGGACCGTTGCCGGACGTCGGCAACGTCCGCGCAGACTACGTGAACAGCGTCGACACCTCCGCTGGCGTGCTCTACAGCGTCCGCGTCTTCAACCAGGACTCGTCCTTGGCCACGGCCACGGGCTGGGACGACGTCACGGGTGTCGGCTCGCCGAGGTCGAGCTGGCTGACCAGCGTCAAGTAGCCGCAACCGGCACCGCAGCAGCGCCCGCCGAGACGTCACGTCTCGGCGGGGCCGCTGTCCTGCTCATGACGACGCGGCCTCATGACAACGCGGCGAGCAACCGGTCGCACTCGTCGACCAGCCGGGTGCGCAAGGGCACCGCCCGCTCGGCGAACCTCCTCTGCGCGGCGACGTACTCAGCCTTCCCGGTCGCCGTCTCGACGGGCACCGGGGAGTAGCCGAGACCCGTCAGGTCGTAGGGCGACGCGCGCATGTCCAGCACCCGGATGTCGCGAGCGAGCTCGAAGCAGTCGGCCACCAGGTCCGAGCACACCAGGGGCGAGAGCCGGTAGGCGTGCTTGTAGAGGTCCATCCCGGCGTGCAGGCAGCCGGGCTGCTCGACGGCGGTGCGGTCGTCGCTCCGGGGCTGCAGCGCGTTGAGCGGGCGAGCGTCCTCGGTGAAGAACCTGAACGCGTCGAAGTGCGTGCAGGCGATCCGGTGCGACTCGACGACCCGGTCGGTTCCTGCCCCGCCGAGCCGCAGCGGCGTGCCGTGGTGGCGGATGGCGTCGGGCGGCTGGCGGTAGACCATCGCCCACTCGTGCATCCCGAAGCAGCTCAGCTGGCCGGGGCGGCTGGCGGTCGCGGACAGCAGCGTCCGCAGCGACTCCAGCAGCGGCCGCCGACCCGCGAGATGCTCCGGTGTCACCGTCGCGGCGTCCGGTGCGTCGGGGAGGACGTCGTACCCCGGGAGCCCGGCGTACGACGCACCACCGGCCAGCGCCACGCCGAAGCCCGGGTGCCAGCGTCGAAGCGCAGCCGGTCGGTGCGAGTAGTAGGTGAACAGGAAGTCCTCCACCGGATGCGCGACCCCGTCGCTGCGACGGCGCAGGTGCGGCACCAGCCAGGTGTCGACCCGCTGCTCGTGAGCCGCCCGCCGGGCCGTCCAGGTCGCCACGTCGAGCGTCACCATCGCTCGCTGATGCGCTGCGTCCACAGGGTCCAGGGTAGGGACCGGCGCCCGAGCCGCACGCCGGTAGGCTCCTGGGGTGCGCATCGCGAGGTTCACCACGGGCGAGGAGCCGCAGTACGGCGTCGTCACCGGGGACGTCGACGAGCTGGGGATCCCGGCTGAGGACGCCAGGATCGTGGCGTTGGCGGGTGACCCGCTCTACGTGGGAGTCCAGCTCACCGACACCGAGACGGCGCTCGCGGACGTGCGCCTGCTGGCGCCGGTGCTGCCGCGCAGCAAGGTCGTCGGCATCGGCCGGAACTACGCGAAGCACGCCGCGGAGATGGGCAACGACGTGCCCACCGAGCCGTTGATGTTCATCAAGCCGAACACGTCCGTGGTCGGGCCCGGGGACCCGGTGTTCTACCCGCGGCAGTCCGCCGAGGTGCACTTCGAGGGCGAGCTCGCGGTCGTGATCGGCCGCATCTGCCGCGACGTCCCGCGCGAGCGGGTCCCGGACGTGGTCTACGGCTACACGGTCGGGAACGACGTGACGGCGCGCGACCTCCAACGCAGCGACGTGCAGTTCACCAGGGCCAAGGGGTTCGACTCCTTCTGCCCGCTCGGCCCGTGGATCGAGACCGAGCTGGACACCTCCGACCTGGCGGTGACCACGCACCTCAACGGCGACGTCAAGCAGGACGGCCGCACCAAGGACATGATCTTCGACGTCGCCACCCTCGTGGCGCACGTCTCTGCGGTGATGACCCTGCTCCCCGGTGACGTGATCCTCACCGGCACGCCGGACGGGGTCGGGCCGATGCAGGTCGGGGACGAGGTCGAGGTGAGCGTCGAGGGCATCGGCTCGCTGACGAACAAGGTGGTTTCTCGTGAGTGACCAGGTTCCTGTGCGGGTGCGGTTCTGCCCGTCCCCGACGGGCAGCCCGCACGTCGGCCTGGCCCGGACCGCGCTGTTCAACTGGGCGTTCGCGCGACACAACCGCGGCACGTTCGTGTTCCGGGTCGAGGACACCGACGTCGCCCGCAACACCCGGGAGTCCTACGACACCCTGCTGGAGGTGATGCGCTGGCTCGGGTTCGACTGGGACGAGGGGCCGGAGGTCGGCGGCCCCCACGCGCCGTACCTTCAGTCGGAGCGCTTCGAGATCTATGCCGACGTCGCTGCCCGGCTGCGGGAGTCCGCGCACGCCTACGACTGCTACTGCTCGACCGAGGAGCTCGAGGCCCGCAACGACAACGCCCGCGCCGAGGGTCGGGCACCCGGGTACGACGGGCACTGCCGGCATCTCGAGCCGGCGCAGGTGGCGGCGTTCCGGGCCGAGGGGCGCGTGCCTGTGCTCCGGCTGCGGATGCCGGACCGACCGATCACGTTCACCGACCTGGTCCGCGGCGACATCACCTTCGCCGCGGAGTCCGTCCCGGACTACGTGCTGGTGCGCGCCAACGGCCACCCGCTCTACACCCTGGTCAACCCCGTCGACGACGCGCTCATGGAGATCACGCACGTGCTGCGCGGTGAGGACCTGCTGTCCTCGACCCCGCGCCAGATCGCGCTGTACGACGCCCTCGCCGAGATCGGCGTCGGCAGCGGACGCACCCCGGAGTTCGGGCACCTGCCCTACGTGATGGGGCAGGGCAACAAGAAGCTGTCCAAGCGCGACCCCGAGTCGAACCTCCTCGGCTACCGGGAGCGCGGCTTCCTGCCCGAGGGGCTGCTGAACTACCTGGCGCTGCTCGGCTGGGCGATCGCGGAGGACCGTGACATCTTCACGATGGAGGAGATGGTCGAGGCGTTCCGGCTGGAGCGGGTCAACCCCAACCCGGCCCGCTTCGACCTCAAGAAGGCCGAGGCGATCAACGCCGCTCACCTGCGAGCGCTGCCGGTCGAGGACCTCACCGAGCGGATGGTCCCGTTCCTGCAGGCGGCCGGCGTGCTGCCGGGCACCCTCACCGAGGCCCAGCGCACCCTGCTGGCTCAGGCCGCGCCCCTGGTGCGTGAGCGGATGACCACCCTTGCCGACTGCGTCGACATGCTGGGCTTCCTGTTCGTCGACGACGATGCCTTCGAGCGGGACCCCGCCGACGTTTTGACGCTCCTCGACGCGAATGGCCGGGCGGTCCTCACGGCGGCCCAGGAGGCGCTCGCGACCCTCGAGACGTGGGACACCGCGGCGATCGAGGCCGCGCTGCGCGGCGCGCTCGTCGAGGACCTCGGTCTGAAGCCGCGCAACGCGTTCGGCCCGGTCCGGGTGGCCGTCACCGGCCGCCGCGTGTCGCCCCCGCTGTTCGAGTCGATGGAGCTGCTCGGTCGGGACCGCTCGACGGCTCGGCTGCGCACGGCGGGGCAAGGATCGGGCGGGCGATGAGCCGGGAGCCGCAGTGGCGGCCCGGGTCCGGGGCCGACGCCACCTCGCGGCAGGCGTTCCCGCACCGGGAGCCGATGCCCTACCACCTGATGCTGCGCACCTGGGACTATGCGTGGTGGCGGCCGGTGATCGGCGTCCTGCTCGCCGTCATCGCCTTCTTCGTCGGAGCCGCGCTGGTCTTCTACGCCGTCGCGGCGTCCTTCGCGGCCGTCCAGGGCGGCTCGTGGGACCACGACTTCGCCCGAAACCTCGACGTCACCCGGGCCGGACCCGTCGCCCTGCTGGGCCTGAACCTCGGCATCGCCTCGATGATCCCCGTGACCTGGCTCATCATGCGCTTCGTGCACC
>JAICWH010000145.1 GCA_025934895.1 Nocardioidaceae bacterium
CGCTTTCCGATGACGAACCCCTCCAGGACGAGTTCGCTCATCGTGCCGCGGACTCGGTCACCGCGGACAAGGCGTACGTCGGTGACCTGGTCGCCGTCGCGGCCGTCTGCGAAGACGACGTGCATCCCGAGAAGATCGTTGCGCCGATACCGGTCGACTGCTCCCGATGTGGCGCCGGACCAGTCCCCGGAGGGGTTGCGGCGATGACCCGATCTCGCATCCACGTTTCGAAGCCGTCGACGTCCGCGGTCCGTCTGCTGACGTGCAGGGTGATGACGGTGGCGATGCCCCGGCGAGGATCGTGGACAGCAAGACGACGCCGTGGAAGCGAGCCGCCTGACGAGGCTGCACGCGCTTGCCCCACTGCCATCCGATGTACTGACCGATTCTGTAGCCGAGCGAGAGTCCGGTTTCGCAGGCTGCCCCGAAGGTGGCGGCGAAGAAACCAAGAATGGCGATCGCGAGCCCGACCTTCCCTAGGGCGACCGCAACCGGTAGTGCCCACCTGACCGAGCGTGTCAACCTGGATGCTCGCTGGCAGCAGGGTGACCGTGGCAACCCCGGCGATCGAGACCGATAGCAGCGCGCCGAGGCTGAACCCGACCAGCACGTTGGCGCGCATCATGGGCAGGTAGTCCTGGTCCCACTTCTCCTCGACACCCGCGGAGGAGAAGATGAACACCTCATACGGGGTCATCGCGGCCCCGAAAAGGGCGACAGCGTAGTACCAGTACGACGGCCACGCCTCGGCCTTCGGTTTCGCGGCCGTGGCGGCGGCGTGCCAGAGGCCAGACCAGTCCGGTCCGAGCTGCCAGAGCGCGACGGAGAACACGATGAGTGACAGACCGAGCAGCCCGAAGGCGTTCTCGATGAGGTCGAACTTGGCCCGCCACAGCACGATCCAGACGGCGGCGGCCGTGAACGGGACCCAGAAGCACTCCCAGACGCTGGTGGCCAGCTCCAACGAGAGCGCGACGCCGCCGATCTCCGCGATGAAGGTCAGCAAGGTGACGGCGATCGACCCGAACAGGTTCGCCAGCCCGACCCGGGGGCCGAGTCGTTGATCCCGACCGCACCGAGCAGGGTCGCCCAGACCAAGGACATCCCGAAGCGTGAACCGACGGTGGCGTTGGTGACCAGGTCACCGATGTCGACGAACCCGCCGATCGCGGTCAGGATGCCGAGGGCCAGTCCCAGGAGCTTGCTCACGACGCCCTGCTCTCGAGAGCGTCGAGCTTGTTGGCGATCATGCCCAGGTGGTGAGCGATGCCGTGGTAACGGCTGACCTGATGCCGGTTGATCGCCAGCCGGGCCGCCTGGACGGTGTCGGTCCCTTCGGAGAGAAGGGCGTTGGTCTGGTCGTAGAGCCAGTCCAGATCAGGCGGCGGGTTGACCTCGTTGAACGCGCCGGCATTGGTGTCCAGGCTGCCTTGCCTATCGCGCACCTGCGCAACCGCCGCTGGTCGAACATCTTCCTTGCCTGGAGCAGATCGAGGACCGTCTCTACGGTGGCGACCTCGCTTAGCGCCCCACCCAGCGTAACGGACACCTTGCCCAGGTAGGTGTCCTCATCCGGGTTGGCCGGGACGCAACCTCCCATCAGGACCAGCGCCAACAGCGCCGTGGCGAGTGATCGCACTGGCTGGCTGTCACCGGTTGTGTCGAGCGAGAAGCCAGTCCAACAGCGCCAGCTCGAGCAGGAACACGCTCCACCCGATCGACACGGCCATCGCGAGCGTCATCAGCACCTCCGACTGGGGAACACACCACCAGCCACTCTGGTGCAGTGCCGCTCCCAACATAGGCAGCAACACCCGACAGTGAAAGTTTCGCCGGGCCGGGGGCGGTGCCATACCCGCCCCAAGAGACTTGCTGTTCGCCGCCGACGTTCGGCCCCTGAGATTCGCAGGACCGACGCTCGTGAAGCAGCCCTGGGGCGATGACTGGGAATCGAGCCGGCCGCACCTACGCGTGGTGGTAACGATGGCTTGGCGTTCTCGGGGTCGCGGACGTACTGGCCAACGGTCGGCTCTGTGGACGCGTAGACAGTCAGCGCCGCGCATCTACGGCCTTGTCAGACGCAGGTCGAAGCGGTGGGAGGGATCAGCCGGCCGGTAGGCCGGAGGAACGGGAATTGCCACCGCAAGTTCACCAGGTTGAGAGTTGCTTCGACCGGCAGACGCGTCGCACCCTCGGCGCCGATAACCCTGCATTGCATAAGGAAACCTCCACCAGCGGGCGAGCGCGAGGCCGCGAGGACGACGGCGCCGATGGCGAGTGCGACCCAGCGTGTGGCGCTGTGGTTCCCACCGCCCGGCGAGGTGCTGGCGTAGGGGAAGATGGCCAGGTGAGGGTCGAACGGTCGGAGCAGCGCCCATGCCGTGCTCGCCGGACCGATCGCCGTGGCGAACCCCAGCCCCCGGCACGCCTCCCCACACGAGCGTCGCCAGCTGGTGTACGACGCACCGGCAAGGCTCGCCGCAACCGCCAACCCGACCACACGGGCGGACACGGCACGGCGGCTTTCCACCGGCACGGCCATGCCCGCATCCGCAGCCGGGAGACGAGCTGCCGGATCGCGATCCCTGACCGCCCCGCACCCACCTCGCCGTCGCCCCGGAACGAGCGCGGGCTCCTCCAGACCGCGACGAACGCGTCGTGGGGCGCCTCTATCGCCAGTCCTCGTCGGAGCTACGGCGGCGCAACTCCAACAGCAGCCACGCCGAGTGCCGCTCCACCAGCTCGCGCAGGGCAGCCTCGTCACGCTCGGCGACCCGACCCAAGAGCCCGGAGTCAAAGAGCTGCTGCACCAGGACGCTGTCCGGTACGGCAGGCAGATCGGATCACGATGCGCCGACCTTTCTCCGTCAGCGGACCCGGGAAAGCTCCCCGAGACTCAGGCCCGTGAGCACGGGTGCCGCGCTGGTGGCCGCCGTGATGGGGACCGTGATTGTGCGGTTGAGCAGCAGGCGCCGCTCGTGTGCTCGCCGGAGACGTGGTGAGGTATGCAGCGTGGTCAATCGCCGGTGTTGTCACCCGGCGTGGGGTGCGTCCCGGTGCGTGCCACGGTTGCTCGGGGACCAAGGAGCTGGGTCTCGACGGCGTCGGCGGCGGTGGCGGCACCTCCGGCGGCGTCGAAGCCTGCTGCGACGCGCCGGGCACCGTCGGTGCAGGTCATTGCCTCACGTACCTTCGCGCGTAGCCGGTCCGAGCGGAGCCGGGAGGCGAGCAGTCGGGTCCCGGCGTGGGCGACCACGACGCGGCGCGCCACCTCGAGTTGGTCGCGCCCGAACGGCACCGCGCACACCGGGACGCCTCGGGCCAGGGCTTTCTGGGTGGCGCCCATCCCGCCGTGGGTCACGGCGCAGACCGCGCGATCGAGCACCGGCCCGTGCGGGATGAACCGCTCCACGTGCGCGTTGTCGGGAACGGGATACGCCGAAGGGTCGCCGGCCGGCAGGGTGGCGACGACGTGGACGGGCTCGTCCGCGAGCGCTTGCAGCGCGGTGGCGACCAGCCGGCCGTCGTCCTGGAACTCCGAGGAGGTGGTGACGAGCACGACCGGCGCCTCGATGTCAGCCAGCCAGGCGGGCGGGTCCGCGGGAGGCTCCCACGCGCACGGGCCCACCATGACCACGCTGTCCGGCCAGTCCCTGCGCGGGTACTCGAATGGTTCGGCGCTCAGGTAGATGAGAAGCGGTGGTCGTCGGAACATCTCGTCCACCCGGTCCAGCGACGGCAGCGAGAGCGAGGCGCGGACGTCGTTGAGTGGCGGGCGCATCGTCTTCTCGAGCTGCCCCATGACCAGCGGCCGGAGCAGCCGGTCGCGCAGTCGTCCCAGCGGTCCGTGGGCCGGCGGCAGGCCGGGGCCGAACGGGGGGACGTCCCGGGAGCGCAGCGGGATCGGATAGGGGCAGAACATGGCCCACGGACCGCCCCAGCCCTCGGCGGCCGCGAGTGCGCCCCAGCTGTTGACGTCGACCAGCACCACGTCCGGGCGTTCAGCGGCGATCGCTGCGCGCAGGTCTGCGGCGTCGTGCTCGGCGCGCGCGCAGAGGCTACGGACGGCGGCGGCCAGCGCGGCCCGCGGATTGGCGGCCCGCCAGTCCTCCTGCACCAGCGCCTCGACCCGGTCGCTGATCGGTGCGGCGTCGAAGCCGCGGGCGGTGAGCAGCGGGATTTCCGCGGCAAGGGTGCGTACGGCGACCTGGTGGCCGCGCTGCTGCAGCTCGTCGAGGATCGAGATGAGCGGGAACAGGTGTCCGCGGGCGGGTGAGGTGTAGGCCAGGACGTGTGCCATCAGGGAACCTCCAGTAGCGGTTGGACGAGCTCGACGAGCGCGAGCTCGGTCTGGCGACGGCTCAGGCCGGCGTCGCGGCGCAGCAGTTTCCAGGTGTAGATGTCGCAGACCGCGACCAGCTGCGCCAGCCGCCGCCGCCGCTCCACGCCGACCCGATCGGTCAGCGCGGGCGAGAACACCCGGGCGCACCAGTCGCGGTGCATGGCGCGGCCCCGGTCGACGATCTCGCGCAGCGCGGGCACCCGCTGCTCCTCGGCCAACATCTTCAGGACTTGGTCCGCGGTGTTCTCGTAGTGCTCGACCAGGACCCGGATCGCCGCCGCGGTGTCGCCGACCGGCGCCTCGTCGCGCTGGGCGCGCACCCGTCCCGCCTCGCGGGCGCTAGCGGCGGCGAGCAGCCCGTCCTTCCCGCCGAAGTGGCGGATGACGGTCTGCACCGAGACGCCGGAGCGGCGCGCCACCTCCTCCAGCGAGATGTGGTCGCTCGGCATCTCCCAGAACACCTCGGTCGCGGCGTCCAGGACGCGCTCCCCGGTCGCGGCAGCGGCGCTCGCTCGCGCGCCCATCCGATAGGGACGCCGCTCCTGACGAACTTTCATGTCAATGACACTAACGCCAAATCACCGGCTGTCAAGACCATCAGGTACCGGTGAAAGAGCGACGCCGCATGAGACGGCGCGCGCTGTCCAGCCCGGGATCCGCGATCCTGACGAGAGGCCGCAGCGGGTGTGCCACTTGAGCTCGCGCCTCTGTGGAAGCTAGGTGCAGCGGGAACGGAGGGTGTGGGTGCCAGGGCCGCTCAAGTCGTCGCATCCGGCGGATCGTCCCGTCATCGCCATCAGCAAGGACAGCATCGGACCTTCGACGCGTTCGCCGGTGCCGTGCGTCCACGACGTGTCGTTGGCGATCAACGTCAGACCGGCGATCCGGTTCTTGGCTCCGATCAAGGCGTTGGATCCCTTGTAGAAGTCCGCCACCTGGCGCAGCGCGTCCATGTCGTACTGGTGGCCGATCCCGAGCGGCCGTCGGATGTCCTCCGCGTGCACGACGGTCTCGCCGAGCCAGGACGTCTTGGGACCAGGTGGAGACTTCCGCGACGTGACCAGACTCCGGAACCGCGACAATGACTGTTCGGGGCTGGCTTTCCTGTTGTCCGCTATCGCGGCATCGGCGAACCTGTCGAAGTTGAAGCCGGCGCGGGCGAACCGTAGGAAGAACGCCGGTGGCGTCATCGATGCGGTGGCACTCAGATGGGCCACGACGTCATGCACACTCCATCGGGGGCACAACGAGCGCGTCTCCCACTCCTGACGGGACAACCCCGCGAGGTCGTCGGCGAGCGCGCCTCGCTCGGCAGCCACTTGATCCCATGTTTGCGCCACGGAAGCCTCCTCGGTCACCTCCGCCGGGGGCAAAGGCCCGCAACCAACTTAGTCCTTCCCCTCCAGAAGAGCCACGCGGGATTCAGGTCACCCCGACAACGTGGCGAAGGTTCTTATCGCCGAGTCTGGTCGGTGATCTGCCCGTCGGCATGAACTCACCGCGCCCCGTCATGCAGCGGGCCGATGCCGTCGTCTGAGATCTCACACGAGGCCGCTGTCCCGACCCGCGACTGGCACGTCGGCGTAGGCGTCGGCCACCGGTCCGCCCTTCGTGCGCTCGGTCGGTGGCCACCGCTCCTCGGCCCAGATCGCCAGCGGAGAGGCGGTGCAGATCGTGGAGTAGATGCCGATCGTCAGGCCGAGCAGCAGCGCCACCGCGAAGTCGGTCAGCGAGTCTCCGCCGAGCACCGCTAGTGCGGCCAGGATGAACATCGCTCCGAGCCCGGTGTTGACGGTGCGCGGGATCGTCTGCAGGACCGCGGAGTTCACCTCACGGCGGAGTCCTCCCGCCTCGACGGCGCGGGTACGCTCCCGGATGCGGTCGAAGATCACGATGGTGTCGTTGACCGCCAGGCCGATGATGGAAAGCACTGCTGCCAGGAAGACGCCGTCGATCGGCTTGTGGAGCCAGGCGAAGATGCCCACGACGCTCAGCACCACGTGGGCCATCGACAGCACGGCGGCCGCGGCGTACGTCCAGCGGAAGCGGAACGCGAGGTAGAGCATCTGTGCGCCGACAGCGATACCGAACGCGACCAGAGCCTTGGTGCGCAGCTCGTCGCCGAGGGTCGGCCCGATCAGCTCGTCCCGTTCCTTGGTCACCTCGCCGCCCACCTCGATAAGCGCCTGCTCCACCTCGGCCGCCTGGTCGTTGCTGATCTGCCCGGTGCGCACCGTGACGTTGTCAGCGCCCCCCTCCCCGCCCGAGGACTGCACGACGGCGCCTGGTAGGCCGGCGTCCGCGACGGCCGTGCGTGCGCTCGCCACGCTCACCGGCTCACTGGTGGAGAACTCCAGCAGCCGCCCGCCGGTGAACTCGACGCCGAGGTTGAGGCCGCGGACCACGACGCCGGTGACGGCGAGCACGGCGATCACTCCGGCCACCGCTAGCAGGGCGGTCACGTGCCCCATCAGGAACGGGCCCCGCTCGACCAGCCAGGTGCGCAGCCGGCCCGCCCCGGCGAGCCCGGACAGCCGCACGACTCGCGGCCTGCCCGGTCCCCGCACGGCCAGGGCTGTGAGCACCCGGGCCAGCACGAGGGCGGAGACCATCGAGGCCACGACGCCGATGGACAGGGTGACCCCGAAGCCTTTGACCGGGCCCGAAGCGAGGAAGAACAGCAGCGCCGCCGCGAGCAGCGTGGTGACGTTGGAGTCGAGGATCGCCGACCAGGCCTTGCGGTAGCCGGTCTCCAGCGCCGATTGCAGGCCGTCGGCTGGCTGGCGCGCGAACTCCTCGCGGGCCCGCTCGAACACCAGCACGTTCGCGTCGATCGCCAGGCCGATGGCGAGCACGAAGCCGGCGAGCCCGGGCAGCGTCAGCGTGGCGCCGATCCACACCAGCAGCGCGTAGGAGATCAAGGCGTACGCCGTCAGCGCAATCGTCGCCATCAGGCCGACCAGCCGGTAGACGACCACGATGAACAGCCCGGTGAGCCCGATGCCGATGACCGCCGCCTCCACGGACGCCTTGATCGCCTGGTCGCCCAGCGTCGCTCCCACGGTGCGCTGCTCGATCACCTCGACCGGCACCGGGAGGGCGCCGCCCTTGATCAAGATGGCCAGGTCGCCGGCGCTCTGCTGCGTGAACTGCCCACTGATCTGGGTGGCGGCGCCCGCGCCGCTGCAGAGCTCCGGCTGCACGGCGGGAGAGGAGATCACCTCGTCGTCAAGAACGATGGCGATCCGCCGGTCCCCGGGGTCCTGGCACGCGCGGGAGATCAGGTCACGCCACTGGGGCGCGCCGGTGCCGTTGAAGGAGACGCTGACCACCCACTGCCGCATGCTGTCCTGCGGCTGTTCGGCCTCGGCATCGCGGACGCCGTCGCCGTCGAGCAACTGCGGACCGATCCGGATCCGCTGCCCGTCCTCGTCCACGATCGCCCGGGTGCCGCGCGGCGGCTGCCCGCCCGGCTGGTCCGAGCGCACCTGGTGGAAGCCGAGCTGTGCGGTCTGCCCGATGACCTCGGCGGCCTCGCGAGGGTCCTGCACCCCCGGCAGCTCGACGATGATTCGGCGCTCTCCGGCCCTGGCCAGGGTCGGCTCGGCCACCCCCAGTGCGTCGACGCGGCCGCGCAGCACCTCGAGCGCACGGTCGGTGGACTCGGTGTTCGCCTCCTGCCGCTCGGTGTCCTGGGTCTCGAGCACGATCTGGGTGCCGCCCTCAAGGTCCAGGCCAAGCCGCGGGGACAGGGTGAGCGCGGCGAGCAGGGCCAGGCCGACGACGACGAGCGAGGCCACCGCCCGCCAGCGGGGCGCGCTCGAGCGCGGTCGGCGAGACGGCGGTCGGCGGTCGGACGACGGGCGTGACGACGGGCGTGACGACGGTCGTGACGACGGGCGTGACGATGGGCGGTGTGATGGGGGCATGACGAACTCCAGGTGATGCCATCGCCCGGTTTCAGACGACGGGCCGGGTGAGGGCAAGGAGGTGTCGTCAGGAGGGTGGGGCGCGGCTGAGCGTGCGGCCGCGGGTTGCGGGAAGTGTTGTGGCGACATGAGTGGCGGGCAGGTGGCGTCGCAGGAGCGGCCGTGGCGCCGCGACCGGTGGCAGGACCGCGGTGCCGGAGTCGACGTGACCGCGCGGGACGGCGGTCCTGGACCGCGAGGAGGTCAGCCTCGTCGGTCCACTGGCCACGGCGTCGTACTCGGCCTGCTGGGACGCCTGCGTGGTCCGGTCGCCGGCCGCTCGGCCGGTCGCTGTTCTGGACGTGCTGCCCGGGACGGCCGACGCGGGGGATGGACCGGCCAGCGGCCAGGCGAGCACTAGCAGCACCGCAAGCAGGACCGTCAGCACACCCCGGGTGCTCCCGGACGTCGGACCCCGCATCCAGTGAGTGTAGGCGGCGAGCTAGCCCAGATTCACCGATACGGACGGTCTGCATCACCACACGGATTGCAGATTCGGACCGTGGACGTGCACTGCTGGGCGATGGCGTGGACGCTGGCCGGCGCTTCGTTCGCTGGTCAGGCGTTGAAGGTGCATTCGAAAGCCGAGCACTGCACAACTCCGGGTTGCCACTGGCGAATCCCTGAGACGCAGCCGGTGATC
>JAICWH010000155.1 GCA_025934895.1 Nocardioidaceae bacterium
AGGCTTCGAGCCGGCCGGTCCCCCGTTGCGGGCTCCGCTCGAGCTGGCACGCCACCTGGTGTACGGCGGGGTCGACGCCGCGCGCCCGGCTCGGCATCGACCCCCATGCCGGCTTCGCAGCGGCCGCCGGGCATCTCGGACCCTGGACGGAGAACAGCGCGATCACCTTCGGCAAGCACGGCGCCCCGTTCTACATAGCGGGGCCGTGGGAGAGGACAACTTCACCTTCGTCCCACCGGTTGAGCCGGCCGGTCCTTCGGCCCGGTGATACGCGCTCAGCAATGCTCTTGCCCGGGCCGATCGGCATAGCAAGCTTTCTGAGACCGGTTCGGGGATCCGTTCACCAAGCCTTGACTCTATGACCGCTTGCCGATCCACAATCGGGACAGAGAGCCGGACGCGTCGCGTTTGGGAGGCAGCGCACATCCGTAGCGGGGAACCGGACCCGCGCAGTATGAGGTGACTGAATAGGGAGTAGGTGGCCCTAGCGCCCGCGGACGAGGTCGAACGCTTCATCAAACGTCGGCTCCGGCGGTGGCCCGTCCAAGGCCACACCCCGCTCGCCCAAAACCTTCTGCATGGTCGGAACCAGCCGCGCGTCGCTGAACTGCTGAAACTGGTCCTGGCTCTCCCAGATGTCGACCACGTGCACACCGTCGGCTGTCGCAGTCATCACGTGGACGATGAGGCCGTCTGGCGGGTCGTTTTGAACCCCCATCGCGCTGCTCACTGCTTCGAGGTCCTCACGGCGGATCGGGAGGTCCATCGTCAGCAACACCGGCATGTTGGCTCCTCATCGTCGCTTGCAGCCTCTCTGCTGATCAGGCTCAGTCTGATCCGGTCTCCGACGGTTGGCAAGGGCGCGAGGCCGGTGATGATGGTGCGCTGACGTGTTCCGCGGCCCGGTCCTCAATCGCCTAGCGGCCGATCCAATGGTGGCATCCCACTAGGAATCGGGTGCCTCATCCACAGCGGCATCTCCCCTCATTCTACCGCGCCGCGTCGATCCCGGACCATTGAGACGATTGCAAACTCATCGACTGGGTCGGCGAGTGCGGCGGCAGGACCCGACACATGTGGCCCTCGATCAGACCATCACACGCACGGACACGCCGCAGATGGCGTGCGCGGGGGGCTACCGGGTGTCTGCCGCGATCCGTCCGCCCGTTCTCCGGAGGTTCTACTCGCCAGGGCCTTGGCACACCGCCAGAAGATCGGGCTCTGGCGCATCCTACACGCCGCGCGGCGACGCCAGATCCCGCACGCGCCATAGCCGGATCCGGTTGCGGCGATCCGTCGGCCCACAGCACAGGGTATTCACCGCTTCGGCTCGGCGGTCGGGAACCAACGTGCGGCACACCAATCGGGTCGCCGTCGTGACGCAACGCGCCAGGTCGTCTTGTCGCTCTCGAGCGGCTTGCACGGTCTCTGACAGGTCAATGCCGACGGTCGGGTGGCGCAGCTCAAGGACGATTCGTGTGCCCTTCACCGGAGCCTTCGTCGGACGCCGACGCCCTCGCTACGGTGGCAGGATGCAAAACGGCACAGTGGTGGTGACCGGCGCGTCAACGGGAATCGGCGCGGCCACGTGTCGACATCTCGCGAGCCTCGGCTTCGAGGTGGGGCTGGTGTACGTCGCGAGGAGGACGCCGCGCTCGTGGAGTCGTGGTCGGGCCGGGTCCGCGCGCAGCGGCTCGACGTCACCGAGCCCGCCCAGGTGGCCGCCCCTCGCGATCGCAGTCGCGAAGGTCCCCGGCCCGCTGCGCGCCCTGGTCAACAATGCCGGAATCGCGGTCGTCGGGCCCGTCGAAGCACTGAGGGTGGAGGACTGGCGCCGGCAGCTTGAAGTCAACGTGTTGGGACAGGTCGCCGTCACCCGGACGCTGCTGCCCCAGCTCATCGACGCGCGCGGCGGGTTGTCATGATGAGCTCCATCGGGGGACTTGTGGCAGGGCCGCTGTTCGGGCCGTACTCGGCCTCGAAGTTCGCGATAGAGGCCTTCACCGATGTTCTGCGTCAGGAGGTCGGGCCGCTGGGTGTCCGGGTGGTAGCGATCGAGCCTGGCGCGATCGCAACACCGATCTGGGAGCGTGGGCGGCTCGCCGGCGACGACCGCTGGGCGGAGGTCGAGCCAGACGTCGAGCGTCGGTACTCCCAGCTCGTCGACGCGGTCCGCGCGCTCGCCGACAAAGCCTCGCGGGACGGGCTCCCAGCAGAGCACGTGGCCGAGGTTGTCGCCCAGGCTGTTACCTCGCGCCGGCCCCGCACCCGGTACCTGGTCGGGAAGGACGCCGTCGCCCAAGCATGGCTGTGCCGACTACTGCCCGACAGAGTGATGGACGCGCTCGTTCGCCGCGCCGTGCTCAGGGCCTGACCAGGGACTCCACATGCCGCACCGTGAGGGGATCCTCTTGCGGTCAACGACCGTGGCGTGCAGACCTTCGATGCTCCTCGAATACCGACTTGCGCTCGCGGGAGGCGGCCCTTCGAGTGGAGTCGCGCGACCCGACCGCAACTGCCATGCTTGAGTCGCGCGGATGGACCAGCCGTGGATTCGACCTTCGAAGCAAGGGAGCGCCTTGAGGATCAGCTTTGACTCGACCGAGACACTTGAGGACGTCATCCGCGTCGTCGGCGCGACATACAACGTCACCCTGACAGTTCTTGCGACGAGTGAGGTCAGCAGCACGACCCCGGATGCCATAACGCCGAAGGGTGGAGGTGCCAGTCGAGCTGCCACCGCCAAGCGTGCTCGAGCAAAGAGCGACGGTCGCGGTCGATCCGCCCAGCAGGTTGCGAAGGTGAGTAACGAGGTCTTGAGGTCGTGGGCGCGCGAGAACGGCCACACGGTCAGCAATCGTGGACGGATCCCAAAGGCTGTCGTCGCGGCACACCGCGAAGCTCAAAGCAGCTAAAGCTTCTTTGGTTGAGTTGCGGACCGTTACGCGAGCGCAGAGGCTCCGACAACTTGGTGTCGACGCTCGACCTAGGCAGGCTCGGGCACGCCGCCAGGGTCGCCGCCGGGATCGTCGGGTGTTGCTTCGATCGGCGGGGGCGGCAGGGGCTCCAGTGCGTCGGGAAGCAGCTCGGCTGGGTCGTTGGGCACCGGCTCATTCGGATCGATCGGGTCCGGCTCCGGGATTGGCGCAACCATGTCACAAGTAGACCAGTGCCCCAGCCGCACCCGACCACGTAACCCACGGGACGCCCCCAAGAAGATCGACGTCCAGTGGAGGCCCCGGATGTCGTTCGACAGGCAGGCCATTGATCTTCGACGATTACTTGGTGATGACCGCCACTTCAGTCGTGGACCTGCTCCGTCTGTTTGAGGTCGGGTGTCTTTCCTTGGGTCGACGCGGCTGGGGTGTGGACGCCCTCCTCGGTGCCAGAGCGCTGTCACGCCGACCTCGACCTCGTGATCCCAGAGTCAGCGGTCCCCGCTGCCCGATGGGCGCTGACCGCTGCCGGCTTCACCGTCTTGCGCGACTGGATACCGACTGCTCTAACGATGCGCCACGAGGACGGCCGGGAGGTCGACCTCCACACCATGACGCCGACCGAGGACGGCGGCGGGGACCAACACCTGTTTCCGCCCCAGCCGCCGTTCCACTACGACGCACCGACGCCAGGCGTCATCAACCTCACCCAGGTGACGTGTGTCGATGCGGCCACACCGTTGCGCGCGCACGTTGGGTACGAGCCCCGGCCCGAGGACCACGCGGACGTTGCAGCCCTCGTTAGCCTCTTCCGTCTGCCTCTGCCGCCCGGGTACTGACGGGCCGCAAGGGGATCCGCTCGGCGGGTGCCTCCGCGCGCGCCGTCGCCGCCGTGTGACGGACGCTCGGGCCGATCGAAAATCGCTGCGGTTCGATGTCTGCTCGAGGCCTCGGTGGTTGGAGTGCGCGTGCCGGGACCAGCGCTTCAGGCCCACGGACCCACCCGTTGGTGGGCTGTTGTGGGATCCGCCCGAGGCGGGAGACAGCGATATCAGCGCGTCAGGTTTGTGCCGCCACCCGCTGTCCTTCCGCGTTGACGTCACCTCGGGTGGAGGAGGCGCCGGCAGGGCCCGAGGGTGCGTTGCCACGAGTTGGGCGGTGACCGGTGAGGATCGATGTGGTGTCTGAGGGTGACCGGTAGTTGATTTCGGCGAGCTCGGTGGCGAGCTTGAGGCGGAAGGAAGGGATGCTGCCGAGCAGGGTGAGGGCGACGTTCCGGGCGAGGCGGACGCCGCGGTTCCGGGTGGTCGCCATCCGCGTCATCCGGTCGGTGAACCGCACCACCCGTTGAGCGACTGGGCGGCGCTCGGACTCGTACCGGTCGAGGTCGCCGGTGATCAGGGCCGCCCCGAGAGCGAAGCCGTCCTGGATTCCGGTGTTCATCCCTTGACCGCCGGCGGGGCTGTGCACGTGGGCGGCGTCGCCGGCGAGCAGCAGCCGGCCAGCGCGGTAGTGGTCGGCGAGACGGTGGTGCACGCGGAACCGGGAGGACCAGGCCAGCGCGGTGACCGTCGCCCGGCCGGCGGCTCGCTCGTCCAGCAAGTCTTGGACGAACCGCAGGTCGGGGGTCGCTGGGGCGTCGTCGACGCTCGCGACGACCCGGTAGTGCCCGCCGGGCAACGGTGCCACGACGGTCAGCCCGGCAGCGCCGAAGGTGAGCGCCACCTCCTCCGGCCCGGGCGCCCAGTCCATCTCGACATCGGCCAAGACGAAGGATTCCAGGTAGGCGCTGCCGGTGAAGCCGATGCCCGAGGCGGCGCGCACGGCGCTGTCCATGCCGTCGGCCCCGACCACGAACTCGGCGCGCAGCGTCTGCCCGGTGGTCATCGTCAGGGTCACCCCGGCAGGGTCCTGGACCACCGAGTCCACCTCGTAGGGACGGTGCACGTCCGCGCCCAGAGCCCGCAGCCGAGCGAGCAGCACGGCCTCGGTCTCGTACTGGGGAACCATCAGCGTGAACGGGTACGGCGTCGGCAGCCGGTCGAACGGCACCCTCAGCAGCCGGCGGGACCCGTCGTGCACCGTGAACGTGTTGATCGGTACACCGCGGGCGATCAGCCCCTCGGCCGCGCCGAGCTCGGCGAGGACCTCCAACGTGCGGGCGTGCACTACCGCGGCGCGGGAGGTGTTTGCCCCCGCCGCGAGACGGTCGACCACGACGAAGTCGACTCCCGCCGAAGCCAGCGTGACCGCGAGTGCGAGGCCGGTGGGGCCGCCACCAACGACCGCGACGCGGGTCCGGACCGGCAAGTCCATCGATCCCATTGTGTGCTCCTTTGCATCAGGTGTGCCAACGTGCGTTGGCCAACGGATGTTGGCAAGCATGCACCCCGTCGAGTGAGATGTCAACAAGTGATGGCCTACACTTGTTGACATGACGATGGTGAGCGTCGACAAGGGCGGATCGAGGTCGGACCGGACCAAGGCGGCGATCCTCACCGCGGCGCGGGCGCGGTTCGCCGCCCACGGCTACGAGCGCACCACGATCCGCGGGGTCGCAGAAGACGCCCGGATCGACCCGTCGATGGTGATGCGCTACTACGGGAACAAAGCCCAGCTCTTCGACGCCGCGCTCGCCATCGACCTACGGATGCCCGACCTCTCGAACGTCAGCGCCGACGACCTCCCACGCACCCTGGTGCGCCACTTCCTCACCCGATGGGAAGGCGACCCCGCCGACGACGCACTGCTCGTCCTGACGCGCTCGGCAGTCACCAACGAGCACGCTGCCGCACGGATGCACGACGTCTTCGCCACCCAGGTCGCGCCGGCATTGGCTGCCGCCGTCGGGCCCGAGGTCGCCGCACGCAGCGCAGGGCTGGTCTCAGCCCAGCTTCTTGGTCTCGCCCTGACCCGCTACCTGCTACGCCTGCCTGCCGTCACGGCCCTGACCCCGGACCAGATCGAGCGGTCGCTCGCTCCAGCCATCGCGGCCACCCTCAAGCCCACCTAACCCCGCGCCAGTGAGATCGGCGCATTCTGGAGCGCGGTCGGCGGCGCCCACATCACCAAGCAAACGGCCACGCCGCTGGTCGACAAACTCGAGCGGGCCGGAAACGTCCAACCGGTACCAGCCCCTCCGCGCGCGCCCCGACTGGCGAGCATGACTCCCCTCGCCCAGTCCGCCCTACCGATCGCGCGGTCCCCAAGAGAACCACAGCGGGGCCGAATGGGCGGGCCACACCTCGGCGCCAGCAGCGAGACGCCAGAATCCGTCAACACGTGGACGCCTATCGACCTGACTGCTCCAGGAGCCATCGTTGGAGGATGGCTGTGAGCCGCTCCGGAGCGTCCAGCTGGACGAGGTGGCCGGCCTCAGGAACCAGATGCAGCTGCGCGCCGGGGATGAGATCGGCGAGTCGGTGCGCCCGGTCCACAGGGATCCAGCTGTCCTCCATACCCCAGGCGATCAGAACCGGCACGTGGAGGTGGGAGTAGAACGGCTCCACCTCGTCGGTATGACGCTGATCGGCCGCAGCGATCTGACGGTAGAACGCGGCCTGACCCTCGGCAGTGAGCCAAGGGCCAGCGAGCATGTCCACCTGCTCTTCTCCTAGCGGACGATGAGCCGCGCCGGCGATGTAGGCCCGGATGAGCGCGGCGTGCAACGGCGCGGGGATCCGGCTGAAGACACCGGCATTCCCCGTAACGAGCCGGAAGAAGTCAGACCCCCATGGCGCCAGTGCCACCACGTCGACCAGTGCCAAGGACTGGAACCGAGCTCCGTGGAGCAGGTGAGCGCGCAGCGCAACCGCGCCACCATAGTCGTGGGAGACCACATGCGGGGCGCTGAGCTCCCACTCAATCAGCAGGTCGCACAGCAGCACCGACTGCGCGGCGATCGAGACGTCGTGGCCCTCGGCCATGGCGGACCTGCCGTAGCCGAGCATGTCCCACAGATAGACGGTGAAGTCCCCGCTGAGCGCGTCAGCGACCCGACTCCACAGGGCCGATGACCAAGGGGTGCCATGGCAGAACACCAGCGCAGGTCCTGAGCCATACCGAGACCACCGAACCTGTTGCCCCTCACGCCAGCTGAACACCTCCTCCAACACGCCGCCAGTATGGCAGCGGTCAAGGCGAGCGGCTCTGCCGCCAATCGGAACCTTCCTGGCGGAGCCGCGAGCGCATCCGTGACCAGTCAGCAAGCAGAGATTGGCCGACCTGGTCCGTCGTCCTGGCCTCGGCGACCGTGATCGTCTGACGCGGCTGGGGCAGTTAGTTCTCGTACGATGCGTACCGTGACGCACTGGGACGAGATCCTGGCCGCGGTCGGCGTTGCCCTGCGCGGTGACTCGGTCCGGGGCCGCCATGACCTGCTCGCCTGCTGGGCTGGCACGACCGAGACCGACCACGCCAGCGCTGCGTTATCGCCCACTACCTGGCCGACCTAGAAGGCGACCTCACTGCGGAGGTGGATTGGGACGAGCGGGCCCTCACCGCCGTTACACACGCCGGTGCCACAGACCTCGCGCCGGTTGGGATATCCGCAGCCACGGGCATGGCCCCGAGCCTGCACCTCAACCTCGGTGACGGCTATCTCCGCCAGGCAGGGCGCTAGCCCAAGAGCAGCTCACCGCCGGGATCGCCACCCTGGACGCACTGCCCGACCACGGATACGGCGCCATGGTCCGCGGGGGCCTCACCAGACTTCAACAACGCCTCACCGACCAGACCTGCTGCCCGCCCTTCCCCGCCGCAAGGCTCAACAC
>JAICWH010000220.1 GCA_025934895.1 Nocardioidaceae bacterium
GCATCCCGTCGATCCGGCGAGGCCGCTGGACGGAACCCGGTCGAGTCTCCGCCTCCGCAGGCCGGAACCCTGTCGAGTCGGCGCTTCCGCATGCCGGAACCCGGTCGAGTCGGCGCATCCGCAGGCCGACTCCGGTCGAGTCGGCGCATCCGCAGGCTGACTCCGGCCGAGTCGGCGCATCCGCAGGCCGGAACCCGGTCGAGTCGGCGCCTCCGCAGGTCTATGCTCCCGACCTGATGGGTCCGCGGGCCCAGATGTGGACACAACGGCGGCTCGGCCTTATGGTCACTCCGGTGAGTGCCGACAGCCTTCGTGGTCCTGCCGGGAGCCGGTTCGACAGTCCCGAATTCCTCACCCCTGCGGACGCGCCGACTCGGCACCCCCTCACCCCTGCGGATGCGCCGACTCGGCACCCCCTCGGCCTGCGGATGCGCCGACTCGGCACCCCCTCGGCCTGCGGACGCGCCGACTCGACGAGATGACCGACGAGATGACCCAGAGATGACCCCGAGATGACCCAGGACGACGGCCGCGGGCCCGGCCGGACTCAGCGGGGGACCCTCGGCATCGGGATGGCCGGCTACGCGTTCATGGGTGCGGCGCACTCCCAGGCCTGGCACACCGCGCCCCGGTTCTTCGACCTGCCCCTGCAGCCGGTGCTGCGGGCGCTCAGCGGCCGCGACAGCAGCCGGGCCGCCGAGGCCGCCGCGCGGCTGGGGTGGCAGAGCAGCGAGACGGACTGGCACCGGCTCGTCGAGCGTGACGACATCGACCTCGTCGACATCTGCACACCCGGTGACACACACGCCGAGATCGCGGTCGCCGCGCTCGAGGCGGGCAAGCACGTGCTGTGCGAGAAGCCGCTGGCGAACACGGTCGAGGAGGCCGAGGCGATGACCGCGGCGGCGGACCGCGCCGCAGACCGGGGCGTGCTGGCCATGGTGGGGTTCACCTACCGGCGGGTGCCGGCCATCGCCCTGGCGCGCAGGCTGGTCGCCGACGGCCGGATCGGCGACATCCGGCACGTGCGGGCGCAGTACCTCCAGGACTGGCTCGCCGACGCGCAGGCCCCGATGACCTGGCGCCTGCAGAAGGACCGGGCCGGCTCGGGAGCCCTCGGTGACATCGGCGCGCACATCGTCGACCTCACCCAGCACCTCACCGGTGAGCAGCTGACCCGGGTGACCGGGCTGCTCGAGACGTTCGTCAAGGCGCGCCCGATGGCCGGCCACGAGACCGACCGGCCGGCCGGCCATAACGCCACGGCAGCCGTCACGGTGGATGACACAGCGGCGTTCCTCGGCCGGTTCAGCGGCGGAGCGGTCGGCGTCTTCGAAGCGACCCGGTTCGCGACCGGCCGCAAGAACTCCATCAGGATCGAGCTCAACGGCTCGCGCGGCAGCCTGGCCTTCGACTTCGAGGACATGAACGTCCTGGAGCTCTACGACTCCGACGAGCCGTCGGAGACGGCCGGCTTCCGCCGGATCATCGTCACCGACCCGAGCCATCCCTACACCGGGCACTGGTGGCCGCCGGGGCACGGGCTGGGCTACGAGCACGGTTTCACCCATCAGGTGGTCGACCTCGTCACCGCCATCGCCCGGGGCGAGCAGCCGCTTCCCTCCTTCGCGGACGGCCTGCAGGTGCAGCGGGTGCTGGCCGCGGTCGAGCGCAGCGCGGAGCTGGGCACCTGGGAGGCAACCGACGCCGGTACGACGTCCGGCCGGCAACGCACCCACTGACCCGCTGTCCGCCTCGTGCTGAGGCGGCTGGACGCTGCGCCTAGGGTCGAGGCCATGCCGCTGCTGATGTCCGATCTCGACGACACCCTGGTCGAACGCCCGCCGCTGTTCGAGGCCTGGGCGACCGAGTTCCTGGCCGCCCAGGGCCAGTCGCCGGACCTGCTCGAGTGGCTCACCGAGGAGGACCACGGCGGCCACCGGCCCCGCGAGGAGCTCTACGCCGCGATCGCCGCACGGTGGCGGATCGACGTACCGGTCGAGCGGTTCGTGCGCGAGCACGACCAGGCGATGTCCGGCAGCTACCGGCTCACCCCGGAGGTGCGCAGCACCCTGGTGGACCTGCGGGGGCGCGGCTGGCGGCTCGCGGTGGTCACCAACGGTCCGGTCTTCTCGCAGTCGCTCAAGGTGGAGGCCACCGGGCTCGAGGCACTCGTCGACGCGGTGTGCATCTCCGAGGAAGTCGGGGTGGCCAAGCCGGACCCGCTGATCTTCCGTACCGCCGCAGACCGCGCGGGCGCGTCGCTGGCCGGCGCCTGGATGGTCGGCGACAACCTGGACGCCGACGTCGGCGGCGCCCATGGCGTCGGGGCGCGCACCGTGTGGGTGAAGCGCGACTACGACCGGCTCAGCTACGTCGGCACGACCGAGCCGGACCTGGTCGCCGGCTCGTTCCCGGACGCCGTACGCCGGCTGCTGGCTGAGGCCTGAGGAGCTACTCGGCGGGCTCGAGGGTCATGCTGATCGAGTTGATGCAGTAGCGCTGGCCGGTCGGGGTGCCGTAACCGTCGTCGAAGACGTGCCCGAGATGCGACCCACAGCTCGCGCAACGCACCTCGACGCGCTTCATGAACAGTGAGGTGTCCTCGATGTACTCCACGCGGTCCTCGGCCAGTGGCGCGTAGAAGGAGGGCCAGCCGCAGTGCGACTCGAACTTTGTCTCGGACTTGAACAGCTCCGCCTGGCAGGCGCGGCAGCGGTACACCCCGACCGTCTTGGTGTCGGTGTACTCGCCGGTGAACGGCCGCTCGGTGCCGGCCTTGCGAAGCACGGCGTACTCCTCGGCGGACAGCTGGTCGCGCCACTGCGCGTCGGACTTGTCGACCTGGTAACCCATGCCCCCACCCTACTTTCGCGATCAAGCAAGGCGCCGCGACTAGATTGACGCGCATGGCCAGCCCAGCGACCGAGGTGGACGCCGGCGGACGAGCGGTCCGCGTCTCCAGCCCGGACCGAGTCATCTACGAGGCGACCGACAAGACGCCTGCGGTCACCAAGCTGCAGGTCGTCGAGTACTACCTCTCGGTCGGGGACGGGATCATGCGGGCCCTGCGTGAGCGGCCCACGGCGTTGGAGCGGTGGCCCAAGGGCGTCCGCGAGGGGATCACGCTGGCCACCCGGACCGGCGAGCACGGCGACGCGTTCTACCAGAAGCGGGTGCCCAAGGGCGCCCCCGCGTACCTCGAGACGGCCACCATCACCTTCCCGTCCGGACGCACCGCCGACGAGATCTGCCCGACCGAGCTGGCGGTGCCGGCGTGGTGTGCGCAGATGGGCACGCTGACCTTCCATCCCTGGCCGGTACGGCGGTCCGCGCCCGACCACCCCGACGAGCTGCGCATCGACCTGGACCCCCACGGCGCAACGGACTTCCACGACGCAGTGCGGGCGGCCGCCGAGGCGCGCAAGCTGCTCGAGGAGCTCGGCATGGCCGGCTTCCCGAAGACGTCGGGCAACCGGGGGGTGCATGTCTACGTGCGCATCGAGCCCCGGTGGGAGTTCGTGGACGTGCGGCATGCGGCCATCGGGTTCGGGCGGGAGCTGGAGCGCCGGACCCCCGGGGTGACGACGAAGTGGTGGAAGGAGGAGCGCGGGGACTCCATCTTCGTCGACTACAACCAGAACGCCCGCGACCGGACCATCGCGTCTGCCTACAGCCTGCGGCCCAAGCCCGGCGCGCCGGTCTCCACGCCGCTGGAGTGGGACGAGCTGGGAGAGGTCGCGGACCCCGCGGATCTCAACCTGTTCACCGTCCCCGAGCGGTTCGCCGTGCGGGGCGACGTGCATGCGGGAATCGACGACGCTCCCTGCAGCATCGAGCCGCTGCTCGAGCTCTACGCTGAGCAGGACGAGGGGGACCTACCCTATCCACCGGACTACCCCAAGATGCCGGGCGAGCCGCCCAGGGTCCAGCCCAGC
>JAICWH010000072.1 GCA_025934895.1 Nocardioidaceae bacterium
AACGGTTCCAGCGAGGTCGCCGCGATCGGTGCGCCCAGCTCGTCGAGCGCTCCCTGCATGAGACCCAGGTGGATCGCGCACACGACGTCGGTGTGCTTCTGGGCAACTTCTCGGAACGGACAGTGGCGCAGGCGAACCTCGACGCCCTCTCCTGAGGGGCCGGCTTCGGGCTTGAATCCAACCCTCTCCAGCAAGCTCTCGAGCCGAACGCGTGCCTCCTTGGCGTCGACGCGTTCGGAGGGTGCGGGGCGCTCGATTAGGTGCCTTCCCCACATCTTGCCGAGCTCAACGGTCGCGGAGCCACCATCCTCGAGGGTGGACACCAGGCCCGTGAGCATCTCGGCCAGGAGCTCGTAGCTCCTAGGGCCCGGCGGGGCGCCTTCGGAGGTGTACAAGATCCGCGGCCGTCCGCGCGTATCTCGCGGTTCGCTGGTCCGCTCCGCCAGTCCTTCGTCGACCAGCCCGTCGAGGTGGAACCGGGCCGTGTTGACGTGCAGGTTCAGTGCGTTCGCGACCTCGGCCACCGACAGCGGCCGGTCAGTTTGGCGCAACATTGCAAGCACGTCCGTTCGCCGGGCGCCCGACGGAAACTCCGGCGGCAGATCCGTGAGTGTTGCTCCGCGCATGCCCTCATTGTCACACGTCTACTGGTGGATAACGACCGTTGGCACTCGGCCACCGTGCTCTCTATGGCTCCGCCCGCGAGACCTTCGTCGCCCCACCCTGCTCGAGGGCCGGTCCACTAGTTTGTAACGATGACCTTGTGTAAAATGCGATGCGTGACTTACGTGATCGCGCAACCGTGTGTGGACGTGATGGATCGAGCGTGTGTGGACGAGTGCCCGGTCGACTGCATCTACGAGGGCGCGCGTTCGCTGTACATCCAGCCGGACGAGTGCGTTGACTGCGGCGCCTGTGAGCCCGTGTGTCCGGTGGAGGCGATCTACTACGAAGATGACCTGCCGGCCCCCTGGACTCCCTACCTCGCGGACAACGATGCCTTCTTCAGCGAGACCCTCACTGGCCGCGTGGCACCCTTGGGTTCTCCCGGCGGTGCGGCCAAGGTTGGCGCGGTCGGAGCGGATACAACCCTCGTCAGCAGCCTGCCGCACGGTGAGGTGTAACGGATGGGGACATCAGTCAGCCGTGCTCTCGAATCAGGAATCGGTCGGGATGGACGAGCACTACGCATCGACGTCGGAGCCTCCCGTGACGGGCACCGCCGTCCCGAGACTGGACCCCCGGGCGGCCTGGTCGCTGTGTTGTCGCGGTGGGAGACCCAGGGCGGCCAGTGGCGAGTCGTCAACGAGACCGAGGCATGGCTCACCGTCGGATTGGTGAGCTGCGACGGCGAGGAGGTGAGCCGCGTCACGGGCGCTCGAACGGCGGTGCTGACAGCGTTTCTCGATGGCTGGGCGGCTGAGCTCGCAGTGACCCAGCACCCCGCATGTACCGCCGGTGCGGCCCGCCCACGCGGCACCCGGACGAGACGACCAGAAGAAGCCCGTCCGGCGGGTGCGCTTCGGCGCCGATAAGGGTGATCTCGCCGGTGCAGCCGTGAGTGCGAGGCTCTTCTACCCCGTTGGCGCCGGCCAGGCTGCCACCGATCACGATGATGTTCATGGCCGGCTCCTACCCTGCGGCTCGAGCTCCCGCTTGAGGTGGTCCGCGATGCGGTTGATGAGCCGTTCTTGCGTCTGGGGCCGACGGGGCAGGTCGACCATCCCGGGCGAAACTTCGACAGCCCTAGGATGCGGTCGCGGGGCAGATACCCGATGTGGGCGACGCCGACGAAGGGAAGCATGTGGTGCTCACGGACCGACTGCACCGGAATGTCGCGCACCATCACGAGCGCAGGGCGCGTCGTTACGGAGCTTTCCTGGTGTCGGGCTGGCTCGCTGGGATCATCGTGAACCTGGTGACCATGGGTAAGTGCTACAACGTCGCGCTGCGCGACATCGGTCTTCGTCGGCGCCCTGGCGCTCGCTGTGCTGGAGGTGGATCGCGGCGGAGTGGCGCCAGGGTCGGTGACGCCGTGGCCAGCTCGGGAGCGGACCCGCTCGACACGGACGTGCATCGGCGGAAGCAGCACGACGTAGTGCGGCCGGACGAGGCCCGAGATCATTGGACGATGCAGCCGCCGCCATGGGTTCGGCCGATCCCACCGCTCAGCGCGACGCTCTGCTCGGCCTCGGCCTCGGCGTCGAGGCCGAGCGGATCTACGTCGACCACGGCGTGACCGGCACCAACCGCGAGCGACCGGGGGCTGCGCGGCCTGGTCGAGCGCGTGGGGGCGAGTGGGCGGGTGCTGGCCGCCGACATTGACGTGTCGTGGTCCGATGCGGCAGCGGGCGGCGTACTCGAGGTCCGCCGCCACGACGTGATCCGAGACCCTCCGCCGTCCGAGACGTTCGACCTGGTCCACGCCCGGCTGGTGCTGGTCCACCTCGAGGACCGCGCGACCGCATTGCGAGTCATGATCGATTCACTCCGGCCGTCCTCGACGGGGCTCCAGTTGATGATCGCCATGGGTCCCGACCCTCGCCCGCCGGACGTCGCGTCCGGCTCCTCCACCCAGTCAGCGGGCAGGCGGTTGGCCGGTGAGAACGAAGTCTGCCGTGCCGTTCGTGGGAATACTTCCCAAACCTAGTTTCCACCGTCCGGCGGGGTCAGTCGGTGGGCGATCGCGGCCGCTTCCTGGCGGTTGGGCGCATCGAGTTTGTGCAAGATGTTCGAGACGTGTACGCCGGCGGTCTTGACGCTGATCACCAGCGTCTCGGCGATCTCCCGGTTGGTCAGCCCGCGGGCGACCAGGGCCAGCACCTCGGCTTCCCGGGAGGTCAGGCCGAGCTCCTGAAGGGGGCTGATCGCCGTACCGGGACCAGAAGGAAGCGGCGTCGGATCGAGCCGGGCCCGCTCCGCGAACAGCTCGATCTCGCTCAGCAGGGGGCGTGCACGGAGCCGTAGGGCGACCGCATGGGCCGCGCGCAGCGGCAGGCTCGCCTGCTCCCGGGAGGCGCCGGCGGCGACGAGTGCCTCGGAGTGGCGCCAGCGGCAGTAGGCCGCGAGTGGCACCCACTCGATCCGCTCCCACAGCTCGGCCGTGCCCGACCATCGGTCGGGTGAGACGTCGCCGTGTGCCCGGTCGTGCTCGGCCCTGGCGAGGGCTCGCCAGCCGGCGACGTTGGGTGAGTACGACGCCTCATCGACCCGGGCCGCGGCGAGCAGGCCGGTCGCACGGTCGAGGGCGGCGGTGAGCGTATCCGGGTCGCGACGGGCGCGGGCGAGGGCCGCGAGCTCGGCCGCGGCGCGCAGCCCGAGCGCGCAGAGCCAGACGGCGAGGTGTGGCGACTGGTGGGCGCCCGTGCCTGCCAGGCCCTCGCCGACCGCCTCGTCGGCATCCGACCACCGACGCTGCCAGAGGGCGAGCCCGGCGGCGTACCCGTAGAGCATGGTCAGGTCGGGGCCCTGCCGTGTCGCCGTACGGGCGGCCTCGAGATGGGCGCGGGCGGCCTCGAAGTCGCCGCGACCGCTTTCGAGGTCTGCGCGCACGGCGAGCAGGACGTGCTCGAAGCTGGTCGCGGTGTCGTGCAGCGCGGTCGTGCTCAGCGCGTCGGCTCGGTCCCACTCGCCGATCGCGAGGAGTGCCTCGATCACGTTCGAGACCAGGAGGGGGCTGTGGATGCCGCGTGTGCGCAGCACGTCGATCCCCTCCGTTCCGAGCGTCGCCGCTTCGCGGAGACGGCCCGCCGTCGTGAGCGCATCGGTGAGGTTGACGTAGCCGCGGTCCAGACCCCAGAGGTCGCCGGACTCCGCCGCCAGGCGCAACGCGTCCCGCAGGAGCGCGACCCCTTCCGTTGGACGGCCGAGGTGGGCCGTGTCGACGCCGACCACGGTGAGCGCGCGTACCTCCGCCTCCCGCGCGCCGACGGCCCGAGCCTCATCCAGCGCCTGCTCGGCCAGATCCAGTGACTCCGCGTAGCGGTGTCCCATCATCACCGCTCCGGACAGGGTCCCCACTGCGTAGGCGTGCTGGGCGGACGGCCCCGTGGGCAAGATCTCGACTGCATGCCGGAACGCAGCGAGGGCGGCGTCGGTGTGGCCGAGCCCGATGAGGTATTCGCCCATCCGGTCCAGCAAGCGGGACGCCCGCAGCGGATCCTGCTCGCCGGCCAGCTCGACGGCGCGAGTGCCGAGCTCGAGTGCCCGCGGATCGTCTCCGACCTGGCTCGCCAGTCCTGCCGCCCGTGCGCAGAGCTCGGCCAAGTCGACGCCGGTCAGGTCCTCGGCGTCGGAGACGTCGTCCCACAGGGAGATAGCCCGTTCGAGGTGACCGAGCGCCTCGGCCAGGCCGAAGACCGACTCCGCTTCCGCGGCTGCGGCCATCGAGGCGCTGAGCGCGTCCCTGCTCCGGCCGGCGAGCGCCCAGTGCGGCGCCAGCTCGGCTGGGGCCGCTCGACGGGCCCGGGCGAGCTCGTCTGCGATGCGCCCGTGCAGCCACTCCCGCTCGCCGGGAAGGATGGTCGCGTACACCGCCTCGGACAGTAGCGGGTGGCGGAACCGCAGCCGTTCGCTGTCCGGGTCGGCGATCAGGACGCCGTGCTCGACGGCTGCCCGCAGCGAGGCGCTCACGTCCCGCTCGGGAAGCGCAGCTACCGCGACCAGTAGCGCGAACGACACGTCTCGACCAGCGGCCGCGACCAGGCGGACCACACTCCGAGCAGCCAGGTCGAGACCGGCCAGGCGCGACGTCAGTACGTCGAGCAGCCGGGGCGGGAGCTCGCCGCTCCCCGCGTCCGCCGCCACCAGCAGCTCCTCGGCGAAGAACGGGTTGCCCTCGGCACGGGCCAGGATCGAGCGCATGACGGCGGGCGTTGGGGGGGCCTGGGCACGGGCCGCGAGGAGTGCGGACAGCTCGGTGACGCCGAGGGGTCCTAGGTGCACCGTCAGCGCCGACCCCGAGCGACGTAGGCCGTCGGCGAGGCGTCGCATGCGCTCGGCCGAGGAGACGTCGTCGGCGCGGCAGGTCGCGAGCGCCAGGATCCGCCGGTCGTGGACGTGGTGGGAGAGATAGACGAGGAGGTCCAGGGACGACGCATCCGCCCAGTGGACGTCCTCGAGCACCAGCAGCAGCGGCACAGCGGCTGCTCGCTCGCCCAGCCGGGCCAGCGTCTCCTCGAAGAAGCGCGACTGGGAGTCGGCTCCAGGCAGCGTGCCCAGCGGGCGGAGCGCCTCGACGAAGGGTTGGTAGGACAGGTCGGTGCCGAGCAGGTCGATCGAGCGGCCGATCAGCACCTCGAACCCGCCCTCGTCGGCCCGCTGCATGACCTCCAAGGCCAGTCTGGTCTTGCCGATCCCCGCCTCGCCGGTCACGAGGACGGTCGCCCCGTGGCCGGTGGCCCCGGCGGCCAACGCCTTCTCGAGCTGCTCGAGCTCGTGGACGCGTCCGACGATCGCCTCGCTCGCGCGGGCCTCCATACGCCGAGTATGGCGCCGTAGGGATCGGGCGGCCAGAGGATAGGGCGCTCCTCGCCGGAAGCTGAGGTCTGCTGCCCGATGCGCGCGGATCCGGTGGTCGCCGACGCTTGTTGTCGACCGACGAACGAGGAGGACGCAGATGTCAACCGGCACCGAACGCATCAGGACCCACACCGTCTCCGGACCGGACGGGCTGCGGCTGCACGTACGCGAGTGCGGCGACCCGGCCGGACCGCCGATCGTGTTCATCCACGGGATGTCGGCGAGCCACGCGTGCTGGGCCCGGCAGTACGAGAGCCGGCTGGCCGACCACTACCGGCTGGTGGCGTACGACCTGCGTGGGCACGGCATGTCGGACAAGCCCGTCGACCCCGGCCGCTACGCCGAGGGTTCCCTGTGGGCGGGCGACCTCGCCGCGGTGATCGACGAGCTCGGGCTCGACCGGCCGGTCCTGGTCGGCTGGTCGTACGGGTCGGCCGTGATCTGCGACTACGTGCGCGCCCGAGGGCAGGACCGGATCGCCGCCATCGACCTTGTCGCTCCGGCGGCCATGCTCGGCCCGGCGGCGTTCGGCGCGTTGATCGGACCCGGCTTCCTCGACCACTGGGCCGATCTGGTCGCCGACGACATCGAGACCAACATCCGCGGCCTGCGTGCCTTCCTGCGCGCCTGCGTGGCGATGCCGCTCGAAGCGGAGATCATGGAGAACGCGCTGTGCTGGAACATGGTCGTGCCCGCCAAGGTGCGCGCCAACCTGGGCGGCCGCGAGATCGACGACACCGCCGTGCTGCGCACGCTCGACGTGCCGGTGCTGGTGACACAGGGCCGCGCGGACTCCGTCGTACTCCCCGCGATGGCCGAGCACATCCTGGCCACCTGCCCCGCGGCCGAGGTGTCCTGGTACGACGGCGTCGGCCACATGCCCCACCTCGAGCAGCCCGACCGGTTCAACGCCGAGCTGGCAGCACTGGTCGAGCGCGCGATGACGAGGCCCCGTTCGAGGGCAAGCAGTATCAGCTCGGCCGCACACTGAATCGTCCGCAACCGATCCGTCCGGAACCGATCCGCTCGCCTCCGATCATGATCGGCGGGACCGGTGAGGAGAAGACGCTTCGGTTCGTTGCAGTATGCCGATGCCTGCAACCTCTTCGGCGACCCAGCAGATGCTTCAGGCAGGTTCCTCAAGTCGGAGGTCCTACGCGAGCAGATCACGCTTTGAACCCACAGAGTCCGGTAGCGTCGCGGAGTGGCCGGCCACTCAGCAACCTCGCAGGCACGCAAGCTCGGGCTCAAGCCCGGGCTGCGTTTCGCCGCGGTTGCTGCCCCGGCCGGCTGGGACCTCGACGAGCCGCCACCGCTTGACCCTGCCGCCGAGGGCACGGGCAGTGCCGACGTGCTGCTGCACTTCGTTCGCTCGACCGCCGAGATCCCTTCCGCGGTTGAGTCCGCCGCACCACGGATCTTTCCCGCCGGAGCGCTGTGGGTTGCTTGGCCACGCAAGGCGGCAGGGCACGTCAGCGATGTCACCGAGAACGCGATCCGCGAGGCCGCGCTGGCCCGCGGCCTGGTCGACGTGAAGGTGGCAGCGATCGACGAGGACTGGTCCGGCTTGAAGGTCGTCTGGCGGAAAGAGCATCGGGAGTCGTGACAGCCGCAGTCGACTAGGAACGTCTGCACGCACTCGACTCGACCGTCGTGAGTGACGCTCTCGGCGGCCTCCACGTTCCGGCTGGCTCGGTGGGCTGCGACCGGCTCGGGGCACTCCGCGGTTCGTGGGGCGCGCTCGCACCGTCACGCTGCTATCGTTCGGGGGACCGTGCTGGAGAACGAGGAGGTGGTACCCGTGAGTGCATCGACATGGGTGCTCCTCCCCGGAGTCATGGTCGGGCGATAGGTCGTCCGGGAGCGCCGTTCAGGTTCCTCCCGAAAGGCACGACCATGCAGATCACTTCCGAACAGCGCCTCGACGACGGCGTCCTCGAACGTCGATTCACGCTCGGCGACATCCCCGGCATCCTGTGGATCCCCGGATCCGCGTCCGCACCTGCACCGCTGATCCTGCTCGGCCACCCCGGCGGACTGCACAAGATGTACCCGCGACTGGTTGCCCGGGCCCGGCGCTCAGCGGCGGAGGGTTACGCCGCGGCCACCATCGAGCTCCCAGGGAGCGGTGATCGGCCGCGTTCCGCCGCCGCCGAGGAGGCCCGCGCCGACCTGCGCCGGGTGCTGGAGGCCGGCGAGCCGGTCAGCGACGAGATCGTCGACCGGCTCGTTCTCCCGCTGGTCGAGAAGGCGGTCCCGGAATGGCGGACCGTCCTCGATGCCCTTCTGTCGCTGCCCGAGATCGGCGGCCCGGTCGGGTTCGCGGGAGGGGTCATCGCTATTGCTGTTCGGCTGGCGGTGGTCGAGCCGCGCATCTCGGCCGCCCTTCTGTTCGCCGGGACGTTCGTGCCACGCAGCATGGTTGAGGAGGCCCGGCAGGTCACCCTTCCACTGCAGGTCCTGCTGCAGTGGGACGACGAAGGGAACGACCGGCACATGGCGCTGGACCTGTTCGACGCCTTCGGCTCCAAGGAGAAGACCCTGCACGCCAACATGGGGGGGCACACCGGCGTCCCGGAGTTCGAAGGGGACGACGGGAACCGGTTCTTCGCCCGGCACCTGAAGTGAGGGGGCCGTCAGCAAGGAGCAGCCGGGCGGCGCTGACGGCTGCGAGGTCGGCGCTGTACAGACCCCCCGGCGGTCGTCGGCGGGTCGGGGTAACGCTCAGCACCAGCGAAATGTGTCAGAGTCGCCACACCCGCCAGCGGGCGCTCCTCGGCGCCCGGCTGACGACCCTCCCGCTCGTGGAACCCGCACCAGCGGGCGTCCAGCGCGACCATCCGCCTTAGTTGGACGATGGTCGAGAGCTGGGTGACCGCGCTGCCGGTGCTCCTTGTCCGTTCTGGCCAGCGGACGTCGGTCACGGGTCTGCGATCCCGTGGGGCTTGTGGGCCGTCGCGTGTTCCAGCGGCGTGCGGCGGGACTCCGGGACGCACTCGGCCAATGGCCGACATGGTGGTGACCTCCCAGTGTTGTGGCACCTCGAACTCAGCAGAGAGCTCGACCTCAACGACGCCGACCTCCGCGGTCGCGTCGTACGTCGTCGGGCTGCACCTCGCGGCGAGCAGTGGGCCGCGAGCAGTGGGCCGCGATCAGTGGATGGAGAAGACCGCGGCTTGTGTCAGCCATGAGCCCGACTCTGCCATGCGTCGGTCGGCTACTAGGCTATGACGGACTCGACGCCGCCCCTGCCGCACCGATGACTTCTCTGCCGCTACGAAGTCGTTCGTGCTGGCAGCCGCGCCGAGCGGCGCACCAACACAAGGGAGACGAGCAGGCATGGCTACGTTCATGACCACCGGTTGCGCCGACCGCGCCGGGTACAGGGCAGTCGGGTACAAGGCAACTGCACGAGCTGTGCACGATGCGTGACCCACGAGCCCGGACGGGTGAGGGAGCGGCGAGCGAGGTGTCGTCGCCGACCGTCACCCCGGTTCTCGTGGCCGAGTTGCTCGCCGCGGGCGAGCGGATGCCGGTATACGTGCACGTCATCGACCATCCCGACGGCCGCGTACTGGTCGACACCGGCATGACGCAGCTGCACCCGGCGGTGGCCGACATGGATCCACACCTGGTTCCACTGAGCGCACAGGCGGACTTCGACCTGGCCAGCATCGACGTCGTCATCAACACGCACCTGCACTTCGACCACTGCGGCGGCAACCACCTCTTCACCGGCAGGCCGATCTACGTCCAGCGCCGGGAGCTCGACGATGCGCGCAGCGAGAACGACTACACGATCCGCGAGTGGGTGGAGGCGCCCGGCGTGCGCTACGTACCCGTCGACGGCGCGCTCGAGGTGCTGCCGGGGCTCCGGCTCGTTCCGGCGCCAGGCCACACACCAGGCTCGCAGGTAGTCGTCGTCGAGACGAGCCGACGTCCGGTCGTTGTCGGCGGCGACATGGCGGTCTTCTTCGCCGAGCTCGACGAGCCGCGCACGGAAGGCCAACGACTGGTCCGCGCGCTCGACCCTGAGCAGGTCTGGCTCGCCCACCAGCACGAACCGTGGCGGCCGCAGGTTGACTCTCGCCGTCCTCAGAGCTCCTGCTCGTAGAACAGCATCCGGCAGTCTGTTCCCGGCAGAACGTTAAGGAACCCGTGACGCTCATAGAACCGCCGGCTGTCGGTGTCGACCTCATCGACGTTGATGTGCATCTCTCCGGCGCTCCGCTCACGGCACAACTGCAGCCCGCGCTGCAGCAGCGCGGTACCGATGCCTCGTCCGCGCTGCTTCGGTCGCACGTACAGCTCCTCGAGCTGGGCCAGCGGCCCCTCGAAGTACGGCGTCGGTCGCAGCGTCAGGTACGCGAACCCGCTCGGTTCCTCCCCGCCCGCCAGCAGGACGACTACCTCTTCCAGAGCCAGCAACCGGGTGAACCGGGTGGCGAGCTCCTCAGCCGACGGGGTCGGAGTCTCGAACTCGGTGTTGAACTCCCACAGCAACCGGCCCACCACACTGGCATCCTCGGGCGTCGCGATCCGGACCTCGACATCGCTCACGCCCCGTAAGCCTATCGGCGCACGGCCATCGCCCGGAACCTCAATGCGATGCCGCGTTGGCAACTCCCGGTGGATCACCTGAAGCAACCTCGGCGGAGGCGCCGCACTAGCCTGTCCGAGCGTCCCGCTGGTTGACTCTTCCCATGGTCTCGCCCGTATCGGAACCGAAGCCCAACATCGATCCGGCTGCACCCGTGCCGGAAGGGAGCGTCGATGACCACCTGGATCTGCGGCACCTGCGGGGTGCAGTACCCCGACACCGAGCAGCCACCGCGGGGCTGCCCGATCTGCTCTGACGAACGCCAGTACGTCGGCTGGGACGGCCAACGGTGGACCAGCATGCCCGAGCTCGCACGGGACCACGTCAACGACGTGCGTGAGGAGGAGCCTGACCTGATCGGTCTCGGCGTCACTCCGTCGTTCGGGATCGGGCAACGCGCCCTGCTGGTCTGCACCCCGGCCGGCAACGTGCTGTGGGACTGCGTCTCCCTGCTGGATGGACCCGCGCGAGAGCGGATCGCCGGCCTCGGCGGCATCACCGCGATCGCGATGTCCCACCCGCACTTCTACGGCGCCAACGTCGAGATCGCTGACGCCTTCGACGCTCGCGTCCTGATCCCGAACGCCGATCGCTCGTGGGTGCAGCGACTCTCACCCCGTATTGAGTACTTCGAGGAACGCATCGAGCCCGTCCCCGGTGTGACCGTGGCCCGCATCGGCGGGCACTTCGACGGTGCCGCCGTGCTGCATTGGCCGGCCGGGTCCGAGGGCCGGGGCGCCTTGCTGACCGGGGACACCATCACCGTGGTCCAGGACCGCGGCTGGGTCAGTTTCATGTGGAGCTATCCCAACCTCATTCCTCTGGATCCGGCCACCATCGAGGACATCGCCCGTCGCGTGGAGCGCTTCCAGTTCAACCGGATCTACGGCGGCTGGTGGGGCCGAGTGGTGGTCCATGACGGAGCCGCCGTCGTACGCCGCTCCGCGGACCGCTACCTCGCCCGCTTGCGCGGCGAGCGACCCGCATGAGACGCATGCTCCGCATGGGCCCCAGCCGGCGACGCCGGTCAGTCGCTGAGCGGCAGTTCAACAACCTGCTGCTCCTTCTGCACACTACGTCGGAGCCTGGCGCACTGCGCCGGGGTTCTTCCGACTCCAACTCGATCCGCCGCTACCGGCTCATGACGAAGGTCCCATTTACCGCACTTCGCGGTAGCCGAGGTAGACCACTCTTGAGTTGAAGGTGCGCGTCTCGACGAGTTCAAGATCCACGCGGCGTTGGCGCTGGGGGAAAAACGGGACGCCGCCGCCGACCAGCACCGGGTAGACCCTGGCCCGGTACTCGCCGATCAGTCCCAGGCTAGCCGCCTCGGCGGCGAGCGTTGCGCCGCCGATCGCGATGTTGCCCTGGCCTGGCTCGGCTCGCAACAACTCGATCTCTTCTGCGAGGCCGCTGGAAGCGAGGCGGGCATTGCCCTGGACCGCCGACAGCGTGGTGGAACACCACCTTGGGAAGCCGCTTCCACATCGCGGCAAACTCGAGTAACGAGTCGTCGAGTGAGGGATCCTGGTCGGCGGTCTCCCAGTACAGCATCGTCTCGTACAGGCGTCGCCCCAACAGGTGGACGTCGGCCCGTCGAACCTCGTCGGTGGCGAAGCGGAAGACCTCCTCGTCGGGTGCTGACCAGTCGAATCCGCCATCCGGCCCGACGATGTAGCCGTCAAGCGAGACACTCATCGAATAGGTGACGCTGCGCACCGGAGCCCTCCTCCGTAGGGTTTGCCAGTAGGACCGCCGGACTCCGCAGAACTGATCGCAGCTCGCGAGATCCCTCTGCCAGCGTGGCTTGAGTCCGCCCCACACGGTAGGAAGTACCATCCGTAGCGGCAGTTCTCATGGTCCAGGACAGGCACTGCCTGGACTGCATCGACCTCGGTCATCAGCTCATGGAGCTTGTGACGGCCACCCGCTCCGCTGCGGGGTCCAAGGACAAGGGGTTGACCCTGACCCACGGTCAACCCTCGAGCATGGTCCGCATGAGCGGGAAGACAGCGATATCGGTCGCCGGGCTCCACAAGGGGTACGGCGATCACGACGTGCTCACGGGCGTCGACCTCGAGGTGCCGGAGGGCAGCGTATACGCGCTCCTCGGGCCCAACGGCTCCGGCAAGACCACGGTGGTGAACATCTGTTCCACACTGCTCACGCCCGACGCCGGGGAGATCCGGGTCTCCGGGTACGACGTCCAGCGGGAGTCGGACCAGGTGCGGCGATCCATCGGCGTGACTGGCCAGTTCTCGGCGATCGACGACTACCACACCGGCCGGGAGAACCTGAAGTTGATGGCGGATCTGAATCACCTCGATCGCGGTCGCGCCAAGACGGTCGTCGAAGGGCTGCTGGAGCGGTTCGAACTCGCGGACGCGGCGGACCGTCGGGCACAGACGTACTCGGGCGGGATGAAGCGCCGGCTGGACCTGGCGATGACCCTGATCGGCTCGCCGCGGCTGATCTTCCTCGACGAGCCGACCACGGGGCTGGACCCACGCAGCCGGCGAGAGCTGTGGCAGATCGTGCGGGAGCAGGTCGCCGACGGTGTGACGGTGCTGCTGACCACGCAACACCTCGACGAGGCCGACCAGCTGGCCCACCGGGTGGGGCTGCTCGACGGGGGCCGGATCATCGCTGAGGGAACACCAGCCCAGCTGAAGAGCCGGGTGCCCGGTGGGCACGTGGAGGTCCAGTTCACCAATGCTGCAGCGCTGAGCGAGGTGGCCGCCGTACTCCCCGAGGCGACGTCGGACCCGGATGCGCTCACCTTGCGGATGGCCAACGACGGGGTGGCCTCCCTGCGCCGGCTCCTGGACCGACTCGACGACGATGCGGTCACCGACCTGACCGTCCAGAGCGCGGACCTGGACGACGTGTTCCTGGCGCTCACCGGCCACGCGGCAGAGACCCGGGACGGGGCCGAGGACGAGACCAAGCTGGAGCGAGCCCGATGAGCGCTCATGCGACGCCGCGGTCGACGACCTACGTGGTCCGCGACTCGGTCACCATGTTCCGCCGCAACCTGCGGCACTGGCTCCGCTATCCCTCGCTAGCCATCATGCTCGTCGGCCAGCCGATCGCGTTCCTGCTGCTCTTCGTCTACGTCTTCGGCGGGACCCTGGGAGCAGGGTTGTCCGGAGTTGCCGGTGGCGGCGGCCGTGGTGACTACCTGGTGTTCATCACCCCCGGCATCATGGTCATGGCCGTGGCCAGCGTGGCGCTCGGCACGGCGATCGAGGTGGCGTTGGACATGACCGGTGGGATCATCGCCCGGTTTCGGACCATGGACATCGCGCAAGTCTCGGTGCTCACCGGACACGTTCTCGGCGCCGTCGTCAAGACCCTGTTTGCGGTGGTGGTGACGCTCGCGTTCGCGCTGTTGCTCGGGTATCGATCCGAGGCGGAGCTCGCTGACTGGCTGGTCACGTTCGTCCTGCTGGGCCTGATGGCGTTCGCGATGACCTGGCTCACCGTCGGGATGGGGCTCGCCGCCGACAGCGTGGAGACGGCGAGCAACACCCCGATGTTCCTGGTGATGCTGCCGTTCGTGAGCAGCGGGTTCGTGCCCACCGACGCAATGCCGTGGGGCCTGCGCCAGTTCGCGGAGTACCAACCATTCACGCCGATGATCGACAGCCTCCGTGCCTTGACCAGTGGTGAGCCCGCAGGGAACGCCCTCTGGCTGGCGGTCGGCTGGTGCGTGCTGATCGCCGTGGGTGGCTACCTCTGGTCGCGGCGGCTGTTCACGAAGGTCCCGACCAAGTAGAGGGACACTGGCGTCATGCTCACGATCGGTCAGCTCGCGGCGTACGCCGGGGTGACGGTGCGCGCGGTGCGCCACTACCACCACGTCGGGCTGATGCCGGAGCCGGCTCGGGACAGTTCCGGTTACCGGAGGTACGGCGCCGGTGACGTCGTGCGCCTCATTCGAATCCGCACCTTGGCCGAGGCCGGCGTACCGCTGGCCCGTGTCCAGGAGCTGCTCGAGGCCACCCCTGTCGAGTTCAGCGAGGCGGTCGGTCAGATCGACGCCGGGCTCCGCGCGCAGGTCCGCGAGCTGCAGGACCACCGCCGAAGGATCGCAAGGCTCGCCGCCGGTGACTCGCTCGCTGTGCCGTCCGAGGTGGTCTCGTTCCTCGACAAGCTGCGCGCCGCCGGAGTACCGGAAGCGTTGGTCGTCGGTGAACGCGACGGCTGGATCCTCATGACGGCGCGCTGGCCGGAGAAGATCCCCTCGTTGATGGTCGACAAGATGGCCCAACTGGACGATCCGAGAACGGTCCAGCTGTACCGTCTCATCGGTGAGATTCTCGACGTGGGCATGGACGAGGACCGGCTCAGGTTCGTGGCCGATCTGCTGGTCGAGATGATCGAGGAGTCGGCTGGACGCGGCGAGCTGGACCGGCACAGCGAGGAGACTAGCGACGACGCGTTCGTCGGCCTCATCGATTCGTTCGCGGCCGACGCCCACCCCATGATCGAGCGCATCCAGGAGCTGTTGGTCGAACGCGGGTGGAGGGGCTGGACTCGCATCGAAAGAGCAGCCGAGCACTCCGCCACGCGGTGATCACACCCACGTGCCGGCGTCTTTCGCCTCCTGGACCACCTCGAGCGCGGCCTTGGTCACGTCTGGCAGCTCCTGCTCGGGGCGGGTCCTGGCGCCATCATCGAACGAGCAGCTCGCCGCGCTTCCTGCTCAGGTAGGCGCGCTCAGCGGAGTTGTGGGTGGCGGCGATGGCGGCGTCGTACGTCCGTTTCGCCTCGGCGGTCCGGCCGAGCCTGCGGAGCAGGTCGGCGCGGGCGGCGTGCCATGGGTGGTAGCCGGTGAGCGGCAGCCGGTCGATCAGAGTGAGCGCGACTTGGGGGCCGTCCAGCTCCGCGACCGCGACCGCGCGGTTGAGTGCGACGATCGGCGACGGGTCGAGCCGGGTGAGCTGGTCGTACAGCGCGACCACCTGCGACCAGTCCGTGTCCGACGCGTTGGGGGCGTCGGTGTGGACGGCGTTGATCGCGGCGAGCATCTGGTAGCGGCCGGGTCGGTTGATCGCGAGGCACTCGCGGACCAGGTCATGGCCCTCGGCGATCAGCCCGCGGTCCCAGCCGGCGCGATCCTGCTCGTCGAGCGGGACCAGCTGCCCGTTCCGCACGCGGGCCTCCCGCCGTGCCTCGGTCAGCAGCAGCAGTCCGAGCAGGCCGGCCACCTCCGGCTCCTCCGGGAGCAGCTGGCGGAGGACCCGGGTCAGTCGGATGGCCTCGCGCGTGAGATCGGCGCGCACCGGGTCGCCGTCGCTGGTGGCGAGGTAGCCCTCGTTGAAGATGAGGAACAGCACCGTCAGCACGCCACCGAGCCGCTCGGGAACGTCGGCGGCCTCGGGCACGCGGAAGGGCACCTTCGCTGCCGCGATCTTCTTCTTCGCCCGAGTCACCCGCTGCGCCATCGTCGTCTCGGACACCAGAAACGCCTGCGCGATCTCTGCGACGGTCAGCCCCCCGAGGAGGCGGAGCGTGAGCGCGATCCGGGCCTCCGGTGCGAGCGCCGGGTGGCAGCAGGTGAACAGTAGCCGCAACCGGTCGTCCTCGACCGGTCCGGTGGGCTCGTGGGGGGTGTCGTCCTGGTGCATCAAGGCCGCCTGGTGCTTGGCGTCACGCTGCTTCTCGCGGCGGATCCGGTCGATCGCGCGGTTGCCCGCGGTGATGGTGAGCCAGCCACCGGGGTTGGGAGGTACGCCGGACTCCGGCCACTTCTCCAGCGCGGCCACGAGCGCCTCCCCTGCCGCCTCCTCTGCGATGTCGATGTCACCGAAACGGCGGACGAGCGAGGCGATCAGGCGACCGTACTCCTGGCGGAACACCTGCTCGACGGCCGCCGTTTCGCCGTGCATCGATCAGTCGTCGCTCGGGCCGGCTCAGGCCAGACCCTCGAACGGCCGGACCTCGACCTTGCCTCGACACGCCTTGGACCCCTCGGCCGCGAGCTTGAGCGCCACGTCGAGGTCGGGTGCGTCGATGACCCAGAAGCCTCCGATGACCTCCTTGGTCTCGAGGTAGGGCCCGTCGGTCATCACCGGCGTCTCCTCCCGGCCGTCGACGACGGTCGCCGTCGAGGCCGGCTGCAGCCCACCGGCGAAGACCCAGTACCCGTCGGTGTGAAGCTTCTCATTGAAGGCGCCGGTCGCGGCGAACGCCTCCTCCATCTCCTGCTTGGATCCGTAGTTGCCGAACTCGTTCCTCTCGGCGGGGCCGTGCACGGCCAACAGGTAGTGCGTCATCGACTTCTCCTCAGTTCCGGGCGGTCCCGATGACCGCCTTCTACTCCCACCACGAACGGCATCCCGTCAATACGACAACCTGCCACAGCAGACCTTCGACCCGACGGACACGTCGGCTCGCTACCTGATGACCCGGTAGCGGACATGGGTGGCGTACGGCGAGCTGTAGACCTTGGCCACCTCGAGGTCCACGTCGTGGTCGAACCCGTCGAAGAGCCGCTTGCCGGCACCGAGGATCACCGGAGCGGTGGAGATGACCAGCTCGTCGACCCTTCCTCCTGCCAGGCTCTGCCGGATGACATCGGCGCCACCACCGATGGCGACGTCGCCGTCTCCTGCCGCTTCGACCGCCTGGGCGAAGGCGACGTCGAGGTCCGCGATGAACCGAAAGCCGCTCTCCGTGGGCGGCTGGTCCGCCGTGCGGTGGGTGAGCACGAACAGGGTCCCGGGGGAACGGGTTGGTCCCGCCCCATCCGCCCGAAGCGTCGTACATGCCCCGGCCGACCACCGCGGACGCCACCGTCGAGACGAGCTCGTCATAGAACTCCTTGTCGGGGCCGTGCATCGCGAACGGGGCGCCTCCTGCGTAGGTCCATGGTCCGCCCATCACCCAGTAGTGCAGCCGCTCGCCACCGCGGCCGATGCGATGACCTTGCCCATAGTTCCTCCTTCGTCGAGTGTCATCAGGACAGCTGAGGTGGGCCGCGGACAGGCCCTCCGCCCAGCAGCGTGGCCTGCGGATGCGCCGGGTCGGCGGGGTGCTGGCGGGAGGGTCGGTCCTGCTAGTCCATCGCGTGCACCAGGCTGATGTCGGCCCGCCGATCGTCGATGTCTCTCCCAGCGTCCACGGCGAGCGCGCGGAAGCCAGCCTGGTCGGCCGCTCGCGGTTCCCTCGGTGCCCCCTGACATGGACGTCTCACCGGGGGTCTGCGGGCGGTCGCCCGGTCGAGCAGGCGCACCATCTCCTGCGACGGGTCCAGGCCCAGCTCGTCGCGGAGCAGCGCGGCACAGAGGCCGAACTGGCGGATCGCCTCGTGCCTGTTTCCCGCGGCCAGGTGGGCCTCCATCAGCAGGCGGTGCGCCCGCTCGCGGAGCGGCTCGCAGGCGACGGCGGCCAGCCCCGCCTCGACGGCCCGGGCGTATGCCCCGTTGTCGCTGGCGACCATGCACAACGCCTCGAGACCGAGGAGCCGCAGCTGCCGGAAGCGCTCCCGCTCCACGAGGAGCCAGTCGTCGTCCCAGTCCGGCAGCAGCTCGACGGTCAAGGTGTCGAGGGAGACCTCGGACGGGTCACACCGCGGGTGGTCGTCGAGAAGCGCGTGCGCCTCGCGTATCGCCTCCCACAGGTCCACACGCACCCCTCCTGCCAGCTCGATGCCGGGTCCCCCGGTCTGCACCACCAGCGGTGGGTCCTTGGGCAGGTTCCACAGCGTCGTACGCAGGCTTGCCATCGCTCGCTCGGCGGGGGCGTCCGGCCAGAGGCGGCTGGCGACCGTCGCCCGACGGAGTGGTCCCGGCCCCAGCGCCAGGAGCGTGACCATCCGCTCGCTGCGTGGCTTCAGCGGAAGGTGTCGCCCGTCCACCGTCACCGAGAACCGGGGTAGCAGGTGGACCTCCACCTGTCGTGACCGCTCGTCCACCACAGTGCGCCCCATGTCGCCCCCGACGCTCGTGCTCGTGATGCTGCGGCTCCCACGCTATGCCGGCACGCAAGGTCGCGCATGGCCATAAATAGCCATCTTCTGTACCGTCCCCGTCGCCGCGGCGTCCCGTCGTCGTGACGGCGCGGTGACGGCGCCCTCAGCACACTTCGCCTCGTGATGGTGCGTGGACGCACTGCCGTCCTGGTCGTCAACGGTTTCGACCGTCGCGGACGGTTCGGGGCGTTCCCGGTCGCCGAGGCGCGCGCGTTCCCGTGGATCGAGCTGTGCCTCGAGCGGGTTGCCCGGCACACGGGGTCTGGCGACTTCCGGGTGCTCGTCTGGGACAACGCCGGGCTCCCCGAGCACCGTCGGGCGATGCGCCGGTTCGACTTCGTCACGGTGGTCCACAGCGGAGGACCGCAGGGGTCGCGCTCGCACGCGGCGGCGCTGGACCTGCTGGTCTCACGGGCCGCTGACGCCGAGTACGTCCTCACGTTGGACACCGACGCACTGCCGCTCCGTGACGGCTGGCTGGACGACCTGCTGGACCGGCTCGACTCCGGCGCGGTGCTGGCGGGCGCCTATCGCGACGAGATGGCGCCCAGGCTCCGACCGTTCCTGCATGTCAGCTGCCTGGCCGCGCGACGAAGTGACCTCCTGGCGCTTCCGGTGAGCTTCGCGCGGGGCAGGACCCAGGACGTCGGGCAGAACCTGTCCCTCGCGGTGGAGCGACGCGAACCGGGAAGGGGTCGGCTCAGTCCGTTGTGGCGGAGCAACGCCTACGACGCCCACTTCCTTTTGGGCGGGGTGTACGGCGACCTCGTCTACCACCAGGGAGCCGGCAGCCGGCGCGCTCGGTTCCACACCTCACCGTCGGAGTCGGACCCGATGTCGGCTCCGGCCGTCGACCAGCGCGACGAGAGGATCCGGATGCGGCTGCGGGACGCGGCGTTCGAGGACCTGGACCACCTGGTCGCGGTGCTGTCGGGCAGCCGGGGCAACGACCTGGGGTTGGCGATGCGGGCCCGCGAGCCGCGACTGCGCCGACGGAGCAGCTGAGCCGCCGTCCCGTCTGCTGGCCGGCGTGATGGTCCGGTGACGCCGCAGTGACGTGGACTGTGCTACCAAGCCTCGGCGCTCTTTCGGGCGCCTGCGCGACAGAGGTGGAGGACAAGTCGTGACACGTCGACCCCATCAGGTCCCTCTTCCCGGCAGCGAGAGAGTCTCTCCCCGCGGACAGGCCATCGGACCGCCCTCGCCCACCGAGCCGATGCATGTGACGGTGTTCCTGCGCCCCGCCACGTCGGGGCTCCGTGCCAAGGCGCTCGAGATCGGTGTCCAGCCGACGGGCCGTCGACGCTATCTCACCCGAGCCGAGTTCCTCCGCCAGCACGGCGCTTCGCCGCAGGACGTCGCCCGGGTCCGCCGGTTCGCCGCCAACAACGGGCTGCGGGTCGCCCGCGTTCGGCGTGCGGCGAGGTCCGTGGAGCTCACCGGGACGACGGCCCAGATGTCGGCCGCGTTCGGGGTCGACTTCGGGCTGGTCCTCACGCCCGCCGGCGTGATCCGTGGCCGCACCGGTCCGGTGCACGTGCCGCGGTGGCTCGCACCGAGCGTCCAGGGCGTGTTCGGTCTCGACAACCGCCGGCAGGCCCGCCCGCACTTCCGGGTCCGACGTGGCTCCGCCCGCGCGAAGTTTCAACCGGCTGCCGGGCCGGGCGGTTCCTTCACCGCGCCCGAGCTGGCACAGCTCTACAAGTTCCCAGCAGGCAGCAACGGAGCCGGTCAGACCATCGGAATCATCGAGCTGGGCGGCGGCTTCCGTCCGGCCGACCTCCAGCACTACTTCGCCACGCTCGGGATCTCCCCGGCGCCGACGGTCATCGCCGTCCCGGTGGACGGCGCGGCCAACCACCCGACGGGCAATCCGAACAGCGCCGACGGAGAGGTCGTCCTCGACATCGAGGTCGCCGGAGCGGTGGCCCCGGCTGCGACCATCGTGGTCTACTTCGCTCCGAACACCGACAAGGGCTTCCTGGATGCCGTGACCACAGCTATCCACGACCAGGTCCACCGGGTCTCGACGATCTCCATCAGCTGGGGCGCCGCGGAGTCGAACTGGACCGCCCAGGCGATGAACGCCATGAATGCGGCCTTCCAGGCGGCCAGCGCACTCGGCATCTCGGTCTTCTGCGCCACGGGCGACAACGGGTCCGGCGACGGTGTGACCGACGGACTCGCGCACGCCGACTTTCCTGCCTCCAGCCCCTTCGCCGTCGCCTGCGGGGGGACCACCCTCCAGGCGGCCGGGGGGACGATCAGCAACGAGACCACCTGGACAGGCAGCGGTGGTGGGGTCAGCGACCACTTCGCCGTGCCGGCGTACCAGTCATCCCTGAGTCCCACGTCCGCCAACCCGGGCGGTCGGGTCGGGCGCGGGCTGCCCGACGTGTCCGCTGTCGCGGACCCGGCCACCGGCTACCAGGTCTTCGTCGACGGTCAGGCCATGGTCATCGGCGGGACCAGCGCCGTCGCCCCGCTCTGGGCGGGCCTGATGGCCCTCGTCCAGCAGGCGGCGGGCCACCCGGCCGCGCCCCTGCAGTCGACCCTGTACCAGGCGCCAACCGCCTTGAACGACATCACAACGGGCAGCAACGGCGTCTACGCCGCGGGGGCGGGCTGGGACGAGTGCACGGGCCTGGGCTCGCCGATCGGGGGCGCCGTCCTCGCCGCAGTGAGCGGGACCAACCCGCCGGTCAAGCCGCCCGTCAAGCCGCCGGTCAAGCCGCCGGTCAAGCCGCCGGTGAAGCCGCCGGTGAAGCCGCCGGTGAAGCCGCCGGTGAAGCCGCCGGTGAAGCCGCCGGTGAAGCCGCCCGTGAAGCCGCCCGTGAAGCCGCC
>JAICWH010000017.1 GCA_025934895.1 Nocardioidaceae bacterium
CGCGGCTCGGAACGGACACCAGCGCGTCGTTGAGGACGCCGACCAGCTTGGCCGCCCGGATGGGCTGCAGCCTGCCGTCGAGCACGGCGCGGTTCACGGTCGCGCGGGCCATCACGACATAGGACTCCACGGTGTCGGGGGCGCCGGCGGCCATGTCCACGAGGTGGGCGCGCACGGTCTCCACGTCCCCACGGACGATGGGACCGGTCAGGGCTGCGTCGCCGTAGGTGAGAGCGTTGTCGAGCGCCGCGGTCAGCAGTGGCCGGAGGGTGGCGGCCGGGTCGTCCGCGCCGGACGCCCGGAGCAGGTCCATCGCCTGTGCGACCAGGGTGACCAGGTGGTTGGCCCCGTGGGCGAGGCCGGCGTGGTAGAGCGTCCGCCTGTCCTCGGCGACCCACACCAGGCGTCCACCAAGGTCGGCGACCAGGCTCTCGGCGAGGTCGCGGGTGCCCGGTCCGGCAGTGACCCCGAACACGCACCCGGTCAGTCGGGGGAGGTCGAGGTCGGTGCCCGTGAAGGTCATCGCCGGGTGCATGGCCAGCACCCGAGCGCCGCGCCGGGCGGCCGGCTCGAGCACGGTGGTCCCGTGCTTGCCGGAGGTGTGCACGACCGACTGCCCGGGACGGATCGCGCCGGCTGCGGCCAGCATCGTGACCACGTTGGCGAGCATGTCGTCGGGGACGGTCAGCAGGAGCACGTCGCACCCGCGCGCGACCGATGTCGGCTTGTCCTGGTGGACCCCGGGAAGCAGCGTCTCGATCCTGGTCCGAGACGCGGCCGACTCCCCGGCTGCTCCGGTGATCTCGTGGCCGGCCGCGCGCAGCGCCGCCGCCACCACCGCGCCGACCCGACCGGCACCCACTACCCCGACACGCGCCATCGTCCATCGCCTTTCGTTCCAGTCCCGCAGCTCGGGTACCGGACGGTTTGCTGATGTCTGCAGTTGTCTGCGGGGCAAGCCTACGTGTCTGGTCATCCGGTCGTCACCCGGTGCCGCGGTGGCTCCGGTCACAGTCCGTGTCGTGCCTGCCGGTGCGGGCGGTCCGCCAGGTCGTACCCTGACCCGATGACCAGCCTGACCTCGCTGGGGATGCCCGCTGTGCCGCCACCCACGTCCCGGCCGACGTGGAAGGCGGCCTGGGACTCGGCGTTGTACGGCGCCGAGGGGTTCTTCCGACGTGAGTCGCCCGCGGCGCACTTCCGGACCTCCGTGCACGCCTCCCCCCAATTCGCGCAGGCGCTGGTCCGGATGGCCCGCGGGGCCGGCCTGGACACCGTCGTGGACATCGGCGCCGGCCGCGGCGAGCTGCTGACCTCAATGCGCCGCCTTGACCCGGCGCTGGCCCTGCTCGGTGTCGAGGTGGCCGCCCGGCCGCCCGGCCTGGACCGCTCGATCGCCTGGACCACCGGCCTGCCGACGTCTGTCGAGGGCCTGGTGGTGGCGAACGTGTGGCTCGACAACATCCCCTGCCACGTCGTCGAGCTCGACGACGACGCGGTGCCGCGCGTCGTGCACGTCGATCCCGACACCGGCGAGGAGTCGGCCGGACAGCCGCTCGGCCATCCGTCGGTGCCCTCCTCGCTGCGCAGGTGGACCGACCAGTGGTGGCCGCTCGAGGGGGGTGAGCCGGGGGCGCGAGCGGAGGTGGGCACCACCCGGGACGCCGCCTGGGCCGACGTCGTGGGCCGGGTGCAGCGGGGCATCGCGGTGGCGGTCGACTACGGCCACCTCCGCGAGGACCGTCCTCCGTTCGGCACGCTGGCGTCCTACCGGGGCGGCCGGCTCGTCGACGTGCTCCCCGACGGGTCGCGCGACGTCACGGCGCACGTCGCCGTCGACTCGGTGGCGGCCCGGGTCGGGGCCGTCGTACGACGGCAGCGCGAGGTCCTGCACGAGCTGGGCGTCGAGGCTGCGATGCCGGCGACCGTCCTGGCCAGCGAGGACCCGGCCGCCTACCTGGGTCGACTCTCGTCGGCAGCCGAGGCTGCCGAGCTCACCGCCGCGGGCGGACTCGGCGACTTCTGGTGGGTCGTCACGACCCGGAGCTGACCGGAGCTGACCGGAGTGGGCCCGCCGGACCGGTCCCGCGCCGCACGAGCCCGGCGGACGAGGGTGGCCTGCAGGTCCAGCAGAGCCCGGGCCTCCTGCGCGTCACGGTGGCGGGCGCGGACCTTGACCGGACCCGGCGGGCTGTCGACCAGCAGGTCCGCGAGCCCGAGCAGGCGTTGCAGTGGGCGCTGGTGGATGCGGAGCGACTGGACGCGCGCGTGCGGCACGATGTGCGTCCTGCGGGTCAGGACACCGTCGCGGCCGACCAGGAGGTCCTGTCCCACGCCGAACGCGAGGTAACGCCACCGCAGCGGCGCCACCCACCGGGCCCGGTCGGGTGGCGAGCTGAGGTGGACCAACCGGGGGTCGGGTCCCCCGGCGTCGGTGAGCAGCGTGCGGGCCAGTGCGAGGACCACGGCGTGCGGCGCAACCGGCATCACCGTGGAGGCGGACGGCTTGCCGTTGTCCCCGTGCTCCATCCGGCCGGCGATGGAGACGTCCAGCCGGCTCCAGCCCAGGCGGCGCCACAGGAACGGCTCGGTGACCACGACACCCTGCACCCGCGCCAGGTTGACCGTCTGGGCGTTCAGCTCGAACAGGCCGCGCCGCACCTGCAGCGCGGACGGTGCCCCGGCCCGGGACGAGGCGCTCACGGTGAAGTCGTAGTAGGCGGACAGCTTGCGGAACTGGGTGAGCGCGAACCCCACCACCACCGGCACCACCCCGGCGATCCCGCTGACCTGGCCGAAGACCACGAAGACGACGCCCAGCACCAGGGCCGCCACCACGAACAGGACGGTCTCCGGCGCGAGGAGCAGGCTCACCAGCAGCATGCGCAGGTCCAGCTTCGCGATCGTCGGCTCGGCCGCTGCTGTGGGCGCAGGCACGGGCGGCGGCCCCGCACCGTCCGAGTCCTGCTCCTCCCGGACGGCGTCGCGCCGGGACAGCAGCGTCTCGCGCAGGGCCTGGGCGTGCTTGAGCGGGAGGAACGCCAGCGAGCCCTCGTGCGGGCCGCCGCCCGCGACGTCCAACCGCAGCTCCGCGAGACCGAAGAGCCGTGCGACGAAGGGCTGCACGATGTCGATGCCTTGGATCCGGTCGACCCGGATCCGGCGGGACTGCCGGGAGACGACACCGGTGTCCACCCGCAGCTCGTCGGACTCGATCCAGTACTTCGTGCGCAGCCAGGACGTGAACCCGTACGCGCCTCCGGCGACCAGGATGACCAGGAACACCCAGGCGAGCGGACCCAGCCGACCACGCAGCAGGTCGTCCCAGGTGGAGGCGAAGACCGCGACGAGCAGGATCGCACTCCGCACCAGCGGGGTGAGCGGTGAGAGCCGCCGGTAGGGGTGCCGGACCGGCGGCTCGGGTGCCGAGCTCACAGCCCTGCTGCCTGGGCCTGACCCAGTGATGTCAGCCGGTCCCGCAGCCGGGCCGCCTCGGCCGCCGGCAGGCCCGGGATCCGAGCGCTGGTGCCGGGGCTCGCGGTGTGCAGGTGGACGCTGGCCACCTTGAACGCCTGCTCCAACGGGCCCGCGTGCACGTCGACGTACTGCATGCGTCCGTAGGGCACCACGACCAGCGTGCGGAAGAGGGCACCGTGCTTGATGTAGAGGTCCTCGTCCCGCTCCGCATATCCCCACCAGCGCGCGTTGCGGCCGATCACCCACCAGCCGAAGGCCGTCAGCACCAGCGTCAGGACCAGGACCGTCGTCCAGGACCACCCGGGCAGGGAGAGCAGGAGCCCGACCACCACCGTTGCACAGACGACGAGCATCGCGACGCCGACCAGCACCGTACGGCGCAGCCGGGCCAGTGCCGGCGCGACGGGCTGCCAGTCGTTGTCCGGTGGCGCGAAGAGATCGTCCACACCTTGAGGCTACGCGCGACCGACGCAGGGGCTCAGGACCTCGACCGCCTGAGCCTGGCGAGCTCATCCAGCACGTCGACGTACCGCCGTGCCTCCGTGGGGATGTCGACGCCGGGTGCAGCCGGTGCCGGGGCCGACTCGCGCTCGGACAGGAGACGCTGCACCTCCTCGACGAACTTCTCCCGCGTCGAGATCACCAGCAGGTCGTGCGGGACGCCCACGCCGGGCACGTCCGTCACGATGGCGGGCAGGCCGAGAGCGGCATACATCATCAGCTTGAGGGGGTTCATGTAGGCGGCGACGTCGTCGGCGACGTGCGGAACGACGGCGACGTCCGCCTCGGCGAGCACGCGCAGGCTGTCGCTCTCGCTCAACGGACCGAGGTAGGAGACGTTGGGCAGCGCCATGAGGGTCTCCAGCTCGGCACCGGCACGGGCCGCACCTCCGACGAGGACCAGCTCCGCGTCCGGGATGTGGGTGACCAGCTCGATGAGCAGCTGCCAATCCATGCGGTCGTTCATGTTGCCGGTGTAGACCATGGTGGGGCGGTGGCGCGGAGACGACGACTCGGCCGCACTGCCGGGGCGCCGCGGACCAGGCCAGGAGCCACAGCCGGTCGGAGGCAGGTACCAGTTGGGCACGACGGTGAGGCGAGGGTCGCCAGGCTCCAGCATCCGCTCGTCGGTGAAGAATCCGAGATTGGCCGGAGAGTTGAACACCACCCGGTCGGCGCCGCGCAGCAGCACGCTGTACTGCCACGCGAACGCCTGCCGACGCTCCCGGCTGCTGGTCCAGAGGAACTGGTTGTCGACCATGTCGACGACGGTCCGGTAGGGGTTCAGCACGTGTGCGAAGTCCACCAGGCGACCGATCACCGGGAACAGCACGATGCTCGTGTTGCTCGGCAGCATGGCGTTGCGCACCAGGAACTGCTGGACGGATTCGGCGGCGGGGACGTCGGCGTCCAGCTCGACCTGCCGGTAGCTCACTCCGTCCGCGTCGACGAAGCCACCGGCCTTGCGGGCGGCCAACGAGAGGATGCTCGCCGAGTCCGACAGGTAGTCCCCGGCCAGCAGGGCATGGCGGCTCCTGTCGTCCGCGTCGAGGAACTCCAGCACCACCACGTCGGACTCAGGGTTCAGACGCTTGTAGACGCGAGCCACCTGGTCCACCCGGCGGCCGTACAGACCGGCGTCGTTCTGCTTCCACACCAGCAGCAGGACATCGCGCTCGACCCTGTTGCTCGCTTCGGGGAAGTCGTCCCTCAGCAGTCCCAGGACCTGACCTGCGCGGGGGGCGGCCTCCGCGTCCGCCAAGGCGTCCCCGAAGGACCCCGATGCGCCGGCCGGCGTGAACGGCGCAGGCAGGGTGATGGTCTCGGTCGAGGCCAGGGCGTCGCACAGCTGCTGGTCGAAGTTGCTCTCGTTGAACAGGTAGACCCCTGGCACATCGGCCAGGTCGTCCACGCTCGGACCCTCCGGCACGAGAACCGGCTTCCCCGCCGCGAGGCCGTCCGCGATCTTGGCCGAGATCTGGTACCGGGTGATGGGGGCGTCGGTGTGGCTGTCGGACGGGAAGCCGGTGAGGATGCAGTCCATCGTGGACAGCCGTTGCGGCAGCGCGTCCATGGGAACCATCCCGCCGACGACGACGCCGCTGCTCCTGAGCTCCTCCTTGAGCTCCGGAGGGGCGATGTCCCCGAGGACGTAGAACCTGATGGTGCGGTTGTGCACCCAGTTGGCCATGTTGACCGCCTTGGCGACCGCGAGCACGTCCTTGTGGGGCCGGACAGTCCCGACGAAGACGAGTCGTGCCTCGTCCCGGGGCCTCCGTGCCGCGCGTTCCCCGGCTGCGCGGTCCCCCGGTGCACGCACGTGTCGCACGATGTGCCCACCGAAGTCATCCTGGAGCGACCTGCTCGCGACGGTGCGACCAGGCACCTGCGCCGACAGTGCACGCACACGCCCCAGTCCGGGAAGACCGTAGACCTTGCGCCGGGAGCCGAGCGACATCGAGAAGTGCTCCTCGTTGTCGTCGAGGTCCAGGACCAGTCGCGCACCCGGGCCGGCGATCTGCGCTGCCAGCACGAACGTGGGAAGACGTGGTTTGCACAGCCACACGGTCCGGAAGGACAGCCCCATGTCGTGCATGAGCCGGTGGTAGTCGTCTCGCTGCTTCCACGGGATCTGGACGAGCTCGACCCCGGTGCCCGTCAAGGGTGGCCACAGCCCGGGGCCGAACTCGTCGAAGTGGTAGCAGAACAGCACCGCCGGCCCCCGTGTGCGCGCCACGTCATAGAGCACCTTGGCGCGACCCACCGGGTTGTGGGAGCCGTCCCAGCAGGTGACGGCCACGCAGGCGCGGTCCTTCGACAGCTCGGCCGCTCGCTCCAGCTGGAGCATCGGGTGCAGCCTCATCGAGCCCACGGCCAGTGTCGTCTGGTCGAGCAGCTCCAGAGCCCGACCTGTGAAGGCGAAGAGCTCGAGCTTCGCACCCGCCCGCGCTCCGTCCAGCTCGAACCTGAAGCCGGTGGCCTGGTCCATCTGGAGCGCACGTTTGAGGTCGGCACGCGCCAGCGGCCACTTCAGCAGCCTGGCGGGTCTGCCGTCCACGAGGAGCACCGGAGTCACGTGGTCACGCGGTGAGAACATCCAGCCTCGGACCCGGCCGCCGTGGGAGGTCTCGATGCGTCCCCAGACCCCGGCCGGCGAGGGTCGCACGTCGCTGCGCCAGGCGGGTCGCCGGGGGAGTGCACCTCGGTGCGGACGGGGCCCGGCCTGCTCCACAGCGAGCCGCCGTTGTGCAGGCTCCTCCGCCACGAGGTCCCGCGCGCGCGACGCGGCCGCACGTGCCAACCGCCGGAGCAGCTGCTTGGTGCGGGGCAATGGAGATCGTCCCTTTCGTTGGGTTCCTGTCGAGGGCCGGAGGGCGGGAAGTTGAACAAGCTCCGCTTCTCGAGGCCGGCCAGGAGCGACCTCGACAGGTGACCTCCTGGACCGTGACGGCGGGGCACCTGAAGGAATCCTAAGAGGAACGTCCCTGCGCAGTCACTGCCGACACGGCCCCCAAGCCCGGTGCCGACGCTAGGGAGCCGGTGGATGTCTACTCGGCCGGGGGTTCCCGCGGCACAGTGAGGTCGGGTGCAGGTGCGACGCCGGGCGGACGAGCACGGTCACCGGCGCTCCCGTTGCGGCGATCGCGCTGGGCTTCGACGCCCGGTAGGTCCGAGCCGTCGAACGGCCGGTGCCCATCACCACGAAGACCCGGACTCCGCCGACGAAGACGACGGACGAACGAGTGCTGATCCGTACCCGGCGTTCCCGGGAAAGCGCGACGCAGTGTGGGTCCTGGGCGGCGTGTGCGAGCGTGGCGTTCGGCGGCAGCGTCAGGCGGGCCGCCGCTTCGGCCGCGAGCCCGGGCGACCGGGGCGGCTGAGGAATCCGCGCCGAGGTCGCGGCCTCACGCAGCCATCCGACGGTGATGGCGGAGTATCCGGTGATGCCGGCGAAGGGCGGGTAACCGTCCGGGGCGTCGTCGAGGGCCGGTGAATGGGCGACGGCCAGGACCAGGGCGGGTGGTGCCAGGTCGTTGCTACGCACCTCGATGGCCGACACGTTGCCGGGCACCCCCGCCAGCAGCAGGGCGAACGCGGGCACAGCGGCCAGGGGCCAGCGGCGAACCACCCGGTCGAACCCGAGAGCGATCACCGGCATGACGAGCGCCACGCCGACGTACGCGTACCGGCTGCGGGTGGAGAAGCTCACGCCCAGCTCCTCGGCCCGGCTCAGACCCGTGAGCGCGTAGAAGGTCACCGCGCCCACGACCAGAGCCAACGGGACGGCCAGACGTCGCCGCAGGCTCTCCAGGGAGCGGCGCTGCTGCCACGCCAGCATCCCGATGCCGAGCGCGGTCACGGCCAGCAGGCCGCCCGTGACCAGGGGTGACTGCCCCAGTCGACCCATCGAGTAGCCGAGGCCGGTGGCGGTGAAACGGGCGACCAGACCCAGGTCGCTGCCGAACCGCTGGGCGCCGGTGGCGAAGGTGGCCCACCACGCCAGGTAGACCACTCCTGGAGGGACCGAGCACCACGCCGCAGCGCGCCAGCCCCGACCAGCTAGCACGGCGAGCCCGACCACCCCGGCCATGATCAGCCCGATGCCGGAGAACATGAGGGAGCCGATCCCGCAGGCCAGGCCGGCCACCCGCCGCCGGGGTGACGGCGCGGGATGGTCGACCAACAGCAGATGGGCCAGACCGAGGGCCAGGGCTCCGGAGAAGCTGAGCTCGAATGCCCACACGACGGCCTCGGCGCCGCTGCCGTAGAGGAGGAACACGCCTGCGGCGGCAGTGGCCAGCCACGGCCCCACCCCGAGGCGCCGCCGCATCACGGCTCGCAACAGCACCGCCACCACCAGGTGCAGGCCGATGGACAGCGCCTGGTACGGCTGGTAGCTCTGTGCCCCGACAGTGTTCCAGAGCAGCCGGTAGACGATCACCGGGATCGTCGACCAGTGCTCGTTGTGGGGATCGAGCAACCCCTGCACGCTGTCCCCGTCCCGAGTCGAGAAGAACACCCACTCGTCCTGGAAGAACCACTGGGACCGGCCCTTGACCGAGTAGAGCGCCGCGGCCAGCGGGAGCAGGGCGAGGAAAACCAGGCCGGCGGCGGACGGTGCCGCCGCACGCGACCGGCCGGGCAGCATCATGAGGCGGTCATCGACCAGAACGTGCTGAGGTACCAGGGTCGGCGCTCTGCAGGTGGTCGTGCCGGATCTCCAGGGCGATGTCCAGCAACCGCACGGCCCGCCTGTCGAACGAGTGCTCCCGATGCACTCGACCGGCGACCCGGCGTCGCTCCTCCGCACTGCCGAAGGTGTGGTCCATCGGCCCTCTCCTGACCAGCCGCGCCAGAGAGGCTGCGTCGGTCGCCACCTGCACCGAGCTGCCGAACAGACCGGTCAGTCCCGCCACGTCGTCGGAGATCACCCGGGCGCCGCTGGCGACGGCGTCGAAGAGCCGGTTGGAGAGGAACCCCTCGCGGCGCATGTCCTCCCAGTGGTCGTTGAGCACGACACCCGCGGAGGCGTACAACGCGCCCAGCTCACGGTTGGGCACGAACCGTCCCTTGATCAGGTGTCGCGGGATCAGCCCCTCCCAGTCCGAGCCGTAGACGGACAGCGGCAGCCCGGAGGTCACGGAGTGCCTCACGATCTCCCGGTAGTGACGTCGCGACCCGCCGACGAAGACGATCGGCTCGCCCGCGTCCGTCGTGCCTCGGTCGGGGTGGAACAGCTGCGGGTCGGTGGCCTGCAGCAGCGGGTCGATGCGGATCGACCAGCGGCGCGTCATCTTGTCCGCCCACGACGGGCTGGCGGCCAGCACCCGGTCGTAGGAGGCGGCCTCCCGGCGGGTCAGCAGCTCGGGGTGGGAGATCACCCAGGCCAGGCTGACCTGTCCGTAGGCCGGCTGGAAGGGCTCCAGGCCCCGGAGCACGAGCACCACGTCGTCGTGGTGCCCCGACTGCCGACCGAAGTCCTCGCGATGGTCGAGGACCACCTGCTGCCCGATGGCGTGCAGCGCCGTCGCCAGGCTGCGCGCGAAGTGGGTGTCACCCCAGAACTCGCGCCGGTCCCCTGCGGGGGACGCGACCTTGAGGGCCCACCGCAGCCGTGGTCGGGCCTCTCGGACACTCACCCGTGGGCGGGACAGCACCGGCCGCGGAGGACACAGCCGACGGTCCGCACCGTCGGGCCCGTCGGTGACGTGTCCCTGCACCTCGAACCCGCGACTGGCCCAGAGCCGGGAGTCGTCGCGCGGCGCCCACGCGGCCCACCGGTCGAGGAACAGCTGCCGGTTCAGCACCGGCACGGCGGAGTCGGTGGAGCGACGTGGCCGCGGCAGGGCGGCCCGCGACTCCGGTGCGACGACGAAGCGACCCCCGCGCACCTGCTGCAGCCTCAGGCACAGGTCGACGTCCTCGAGGCCCCCGCGGAACAGCGGGTCGAAGCCCCGCATCCCCACCAGGTCGTCGTACCGGAGCGCCAGGGCGTCCCGGCTGAGCGCTCCGACCGGTACGCCGTCGAGGCCCGCCGCGTCCGCGACCGGGAAGCCCTGGAGGAAGTCGTAGGGCAGCCCGCCACAGGCCGGGAAGGCGAAGCCGGCCGAGTAGATGGAGCCCGAGGGGCCGGTCACCAGGGACTGGGCGGCGAGCACGTCTGGTCGCTCCAGCGCCCGGACCAGCGGGTCCAGCCACCCCCTCTCCACCCTGAGGCTGGGGCGCAGCAGGACCACGACCGAGCCACGGACCTCGGGGAGGGCCAGGTTGGTGCTCAGCGCCGACCCTGTCTGCGACGGCAGGTGGAGCACCCGGACCCCGGTGAAGCGGTGCGCTGCTGAGCCGAGGACCTGCGAGGTGAGCCGGTCGCAGCCGTCGTCGACGACGACGCTCTCGAGCGACCAGCCGTCCGGTGCCCCCGCAGCCTCCACCCGGCTCAGGCAGGCGAGGGTCTGGCGCCAGCCGGTGGCTGCGGTGACCACCACCGTCACGGTCGTCGGCTGCTGCTGCCGACGGGCCAGGGAGTCCCAGTCGACGGCCACGCGGTTGAAGGCCACGTCGGCCCAGGACCTCACCCGGCTGTGGTCGAGGGGTGGCTCGTCGACCGTGTCCACCGAGGTCCCCGGCGCCCCGGGGTCGGGCTGGCCGGCTCGCGTGGGCCCGACTGCGGGCACCGAGCGGACCGGGAACCGGGCAGCCAGGCGCAGGGCGAAGTCTGCCTCCCAGGCCGCGGGCAGGAGCTCGTCGAAGCCACCGGTGTCCTCGAAGGCCGTGCGGCTGACCAGCAGCCTCTCCAGATCGACGGTGATCGGCGACACAGGCGGCCCGGTGGCGGGCACCGAGGACCCGAACAGGTCGGGCTTGCCTGCCCGGACCAGCCGTAGTGAGTCGCAGGCCGCCTCTGCTCCGTCCGCGTCGCAGACCCCCTGGAGGGTCCGTAGCCGTCCTGATGCCCAGACGTCACCGGGACGCGCCCAGGTGAGGTAGTCGCCGGTGGCCCGCTGGGCTGCCAGGTTCAGTCCGCCCGATGCACGGTCGCCGGCCCGCCGTACGACGCTCAGCGGGGCTCCGGGGAACAGCCGCCGGAGGTCGTGCTCGAGCTCACCGGCGCTCTGGCCGGCCAGGACGACGACGTCTCGGGCGGGCAGGTCCTGGGCGAGCACCGAGCGCAGGGTCGCCTCGAGGGCAGCGAGGTCGTGGCCGGACTCGACGACGACGCTGACCCGTGGCTCATCGGGCGTGGGCCCGGCCTGCCGGGCGGCAGGGCTCTGGGGAGGGATCCTGGTCCAGGCGCGAGGGGCCGCACGGCGCCGTCGGAGCCACTCGTCATGACGAGCCGCCACCCAGTCGACGAGCCCACGCGGCTCACCTGGGTCGGGGCGGTACCACGCGTTCGGGGAGAGCCCGTCGCGAGCGCCGATCTCGAGGTAGTGGCCGAGCGGACCCCAGCGATGGGTGCGAGCCGACGGATGGTGCTCGTCGTACCACGCGAGGTCGAAGAGCGGATGCGTAGGGACGTCGAACAGTCGGCCCCTGAGGTAGACCTCGAGGGGATTGTCGCCCTCGGCCAGGGCAGGACAGGCTGCCACGGCATGCTCGACGGAGAACAGCGGATGCGGCTGCAGGCCGCGTCGCGCCCCTCGGCGCAGGTAGTGCCGGGCCGCCGCGAGCGGCTCCGCGCGACAGCGTGCCACCTCGGCGTACCAGTCGGCGTCGAAGAACGGCGACGCCGCCACCACTGTCGCGGCGTCGTTGCCGGGGTCCGCCGCCGGACCGATGGATGCGCCCCGGGCGTCCGCTGGCCCTGGCGAGCCGCCAGGCCCGGAGAGCACGACGCGGGTCACCCGTCGCCAGCCTCTGGCGGTCCCGGCCGAAATGGTCACCCTGGCCCCCGAAAGATGTTGCGCCCGTCGGCGACAGACCCTGAGCCTCAGCTTCGTCATCGGCTCCGACTGCGGAGCGTTGCATGAATCGAACCATGACATCTGAGAAACAGTAAAGTTTCGCCTCACTCGCCCGGCGCCCCGCTCAGGGCCCTCGTTCATGTCTGCTACCGGGAGAAGGTGGATCCCAGCACGTCCTGCAGCAGTCGGTCGGTCACCGACCCGTCGTCGTACGGCGCGTACGTCGCCCGGAGCTGCTCACGGGCCGAGGCCCACGTGTCGTCCTCCTCGAGGGCGCCCAGCAGCTCGTCGGTGCTGCGGACGACGGGGCCGGCGGCCACCGACTCGAAGTCCAGGTAGAGCCCCCGGACCCGGTCCCGGTAGCCCTCCAGGTCCGGGGTCAGGAAGAACATCGGCTTGTCCGTGACGGCGAAGTCGAACATCGCCGCCGAGTAGTCGGTGACCAGCACGTCGGCGGCGAGATAGAGCCTGGTGATGTCGGGGTGGGCCGTCACGTCGACGACCCGCTCGCGGCCCTGCACCCGCGGCCGGTGCGCGGTGTTGGGGTGCCCGCGCACGAGCACCGTGACGTCCGGCCGGGCTGCGGTGACGGCCTCGTGGTCGAGGTGCAGAACCTTCTCCCAGGTGCCGCCGCGGCGGGCGTCGTCGCGCCAGGTCGGGGCGTACAGCAGCACCGTCTGGTCCGCACGCACGCCGAGCTGCTCCCGGACCTCCGCCCGCAGCCGGCCAGCGTCCGGTCCGAGGAGTACGTCGCTGCTCGGCCGGCCGACCTCGAGCACCCGACCGGCGTACCCGAACGCCCGCCGGAAGATCTCGGTGGCATAAGGGCTCGGGGAGACCAGGACGTCCCAGCTGCGGGTCTCGGAGCCGAGGAGGCGCAGGTAGTGCTCGGTGGACATCCGCTGGTGCGGGATGTCGGTGCCGATCCGTTTCAGCGGCGTCCCGTGCCAGGTCTGCAGGTAGACCTGGTCGGGACCCTTGCGGAAGAACGAGGGCAACGTGTTGTTGGTGACCAGCAAGCGGGCCGACCCCATCGCGTCGTACCACTCCGGGGTGCCCCGCACCACTGCCCGGGTGCCCTCGACGTGGGCCACGCTCAGGTCCTCGACGCTCCAGACCAGGTCGAGGTCGGTGCCGGTCGTGAGAAGCCGGTCGCACACCGCGCGAGGAGCCTCACCTACGCCGGCGCCGCCGAAGCACTCGAAGACCACCCGCTGCTCAGGGCCTCGGGCCAGCGCCCGGGCATAGACGCCGGACCGCAGCTGCTGCTGGCCGTAGCGACTCGCGGTCACCGGGTCCGCACGTCGGCGGCGTCGCAGCAGCAGCCGGCGGTCCGGGGCGACCTCGACCGACCATCCCTCCACCAGCGGCGGAGGGGTCGCCTGGTGGTAGAGGAGACCGGCCAGCACCCGGACCTCCTCCTGACCAGGAGCGGACTCGGCGACCAGCGTGTAGAGGTTCGCGGGCAGCACGGTCCGCGCCCGCCCCCACGGCGTGTGCCAGAGCGGCACCTGGACCCGGAAGGTGCCGTCCCGGACCGTCACCGACCCCGCGCCGGACTCCGCTCGTGGGCCCCGCAGCAGCATCCGGCCGTCCCGGACCCGATGCGTCCGCCCGGTGACCGTGATCCAACCGCCAGTAGCGACGACGTCGTCGACCAGCAGGCAGGGCTGGTCCGGGACGGCCGTCAGCTGGCCGTCCCGGCTGACCAGCAGGCACACCTGGTCGTGGCACACCGCAGCGGGCTCGAGGTCGCGGACCACCGCCAGGGTGCGGCGGTCCGGTGTCGGCACGGCGACCCGGACCCGGCCCGAGATCGGGTTCCCGGCCGGGGTGCGGGCCCCCAGCCGGATCGTCCAGCCGTCCTGGGTCCCCGTGGGGACGATGGTCGTGGGCACTGCGTCGCCACCCACGCCGACCTGGCTGACCGCGGCCAGGCCGGGCGCGCGCACGTCGAGCTGGAAAGCATCATCATCCGCGACCACGCCGGTCACCGCGGCGTAGCCCCGGTGCACCTCCACCAGCAGGCCGCGGCGGTCCGACCAGCTCGTCGTCACCAGTGCGTCGCCCACCTCCACCGCTCTCACGATGCCGGCGCTGCCGTGTTCGCGCCTGGACTCGAGGCACGCCTCGGCGTGCATCTGCCCGAACGCCGCGTCGACGCGCAGCTCCCAGCGCGCGAAGCGTTCCGCGTCGGTGGCGGCGACCAGAGCCTCGAGGTCCAGCTCGGCGACCACCGTGGACCTCGAGTGGTCCTCATGGGCCCGACGGGCGGCCAGGTTGCCGGCCGGGTCGGCGTCGACCCGGGTCGCGACATCCGGGTACGACGTGCCGGGGGGTCCGACGAGCCGGACCGAGGTCGTCACGTCGTGCCGGCCGGGGTCGACGTAGGACAGCGCGGCCAGGAGGCGGACCGCGAGCAGGCCGTGGGTCGACCAGTCCAGCGACTCCAGCCGGGTGGTGAGCCGCAGGTCGACCGTCCGGATCCGCAGCACGGGGTCCGGGATCGCCGGTCCTCCGTGCTCGAGGGACGGGATGCGGGCGACCAGGTGACCGGCGCGGGCGGCGACCGGGAAGTTGGACGCCTCGAAGCCCTCGTCGCGCACCAGCTGCCGCAGGGCGTCGCGATGCCCATGACGCCCGAGCCACACCGCGAGGCGGCTCCGCAGCTCGACCTCGTCGTCCAGGTCCTCGGGAGCCTGCTCGGCGATCGAGACGAGGTTGTCCTGGAGCACCTCCCAGTAGTCGTCTCCCGCGTCCGCAGCCACCCGGAGGTATCCGACGAAGTCCTCGCGCAGGGTCTTCACGTACCAGCTGCGGAGCACCGCCTGGGAGGCCCGCGCGTGCAGGAAGCCGGCGATCTCTCGTTGGGCGGCGACCCGGTCCAGGAGGTCCGCCATCTCGGCCTTCTGCTGGCTGATCGAGCTCCGGTCGTCGCGCTTGCGCCACCGGTAGACGACAGAGGGCAGGACGTCGAAGGCGCGAGCCTCGAGGTAGGCGCGGGTGATGGGCACCTGGTCCTCGTAGCGGGTGCCCACGGGGAACCGCAGGCCGACGCGGTCCACGAACTCGCGCCGGAACACCTTGGTGCAGGCCATCACGTTCGTCAGCATCTCCGGGACGTCGTCGATCCTGACTGCGAGCCGGCGCCGTGCGTGCGCCCGCCGGGCCCAGGGCCGCAGCCGCTCGACCCCACCCTCGTCCCGGACCAGGGCTCCCACGACGAAGTCGGAGCCCGACGTGCGCAGGGCGGCCACCATCCGCCGGTAGGCGTCGGGAGGCACGGTGTCGTCGGAGTCGGCGAAGGTGACGAGGCGTCCAGTGCTGCGCACCAGACCGGCATTGCGCGCTGCGCCCAGACCCGCGTTCTCCTGCCGGACGACGACCACGCGCGGGTCCCGCTCGGCGTAGCCGCGGGCGATGTCGGCGCTGCGGTCGGTCGACCCGTCGTCGACCAGCACGACCTCGAGGTGCTGGTAGGTCTGGGCGAGCAACGAGTCCAGGCACTCGGCCAGGTAGTCCTCCACCTGGTAGACGGGCACCACGACACTCAGGAGCGGCTGCTCGGCCAGTGGCTCGGCCAGTGGATCGGCCAGTGGATCGGCCAGCGGCTCGGCTGCGGCCGGCTGACGGGGCCGGGCAGAGGCGCCGCGGGAGGCGATCCGTCTGAGCCGATGGCGGACGCGGTCGGCGGCACTGCCCATGCGCCGTGAACCTACCGGTGCTGTCCGGACCGGACCGAACATCGGCGAAAGAGTGGCGAGCCGCGCCCAAACCGTCCCCAGAGGGCAGATCCCGGATCAACCGGACCCAGTCTCCGATCTGTCCTACTCTCGAGAAATGCCCCGCACCCGCGCCGCCCCGGTCCTCGCGCTGACGACGCTGGTCGTGGCAGGGATGTGCGCGATGGCCACCTCGTCCTCCCAGGCGGCCGTCCGGACGAGGGCCTCCTTCGACCTGTCGTCGCAGCAGCCGGTCGCGCGCGAGTGGTTCACCGCATCCGGCCGGGTGTCCACGCGCTTCCGACGGCCGGTGCAGGTCAGGGTGCTCGCCGGACCCAGCTGGCGCGTTGTCCGGCGAGCGACCACCTCGACCAGCGGGGTCTACCGGGTGACCCGGCTCGCGACCACGGTGCCCCGCAGGTACTCCGTGGTGGTGCCCGCGGTGCGCCGGTCCGGCCGGGTCTTCAGCCGGGTCGTCACGGGAACCCGAACCGTGTCGCCGGTCCAACAGTCCAGCTCGCTGGACGTGCTTCCCCCCGTCGCGCAGCGCGGCTCGGCTGCCGCGGCCTCCTCCTTGGCGAAGAACTCGGTGGTGGCACGCTTCACCCCGGCGCGTCCGGGGCGGCCGGTCACGTTCCGCGAGCGCAGTCAGGACGGGCGCTGGGTCGTCATCGGAGGCTCCACGCGCCAGGGAGCCGACGGCACCGCCTACTTCTTCGGGACTGCCGGGACCCGCGTCTTCGAGGCGACGACGGCCTCGCGCTTCGGCGCGCCCGCCGTGACCACCCGCGCCACCAGCAACGCCTGGGTCCCCACGTTCGGCGACGACTTCTCCGGCACGACCCTCGACCGGGCCAAGTGGTCCTACCGCACCGGCCGGGCCCCCTCACGCACGCACTCGACCAACGACCCGCGGTCGGTGACGGTGGGCTCGGGGACACTGCGGCTGCAGGTGCGGCTCGACCCGGCGGCGCCCAACACCACCGCCGCCAACACCAGGTACCTCAACGGCCAGGTCGGCACCGACGGCGGCTACGACTTCACCTACGGGGTCGCCTCGGCCCGGGTCAGGTTCTCACCCGCCCGTGGTCAGCACGGCTCGTTCTGGCTGCAGTCCCCGACCTACGGCCGCTTCGCCGGCAACCCCGGGAGCAGCGGCACGGAGATCGACGTCGCCGAGTTCTTCGGCAGGGGTTTTCCCAAGGGGGGTCTGGCCACCTACGTCTACTACACGGACCGGACCGGTGACACCGTGAAGATCGGCGACGTGTGGCCGCGAGCCGCCGGGCTGGTCCCCCGCGCAGACACCTGGTGGAGCAGCTACCACGTGTTCACCGTGAAGTGGGGGCCGAGGGGCTACACCTTCTATGTCGACGGACGGGTGCTCTACGCGACCGATCGGGGCGTGTCGCAGACCCGGCAGTACCTCATCCTCAGCCTGCTCACCTCCGACTGGGAGCTGCCCGACCTCCGACGAGCCAGCCTGCCGACGTCGATGTCGGTGGACTGGGCGAGGGTCTGGCGAAGCGCGGTAGGGTCCTCACCGCGGTAGTGTCTTCGCGATGACCGCTGCGACCGGCCGGTTGGCCGACCTGCTCGACCGGGTCGACCGGCTCCTCGTCGTGCGTGGTCCCTCCGTCACCCAGCAGGAGGTCCTCGGCGTCTGCGTCCGTCCGGGGCTCCAGGTGGGGCTGAGCGACGTGCCCGGCCGGCCCCCGCCGGACGCACCGGACGGCGTGCTGCTCGTGGTGCGCGACCGGATGGAGCTGCGGCGGGTGGTCGGAGCGTGCCAGAGCCTGCCGGGCAGCCCGCGACTGGGCTGCGTCCTGCTGGACAGCGACCGGCCGCCCCTCACCGCCGGCCGCCCCGGTTGGCCAGCTGTGCTGTCCGTGGTGGCCGAATCCTCCCCCGTGTGCTTCACCTTCGTCGAGCTCGCGGCACCCCTGCGGATGGGACACCTCACCGCGGACCTGGCCCGACGGTCGACACCGCGGCACCTGATGTCGCCGGGCTGGCCGGTGCTGGCCCTCGACCGCGGCTCACCGCAGATGTGGACCCCCGGCGACCCGTTGTCGGTCGTCGGCCGGCCAGAGGAGATCCACGACCTCTCCGGCGACTACCCCGCGGACGTGGTGGTGACCGACGGCTCGTGCGGCGCCCGGGACCAGGCGCAGGGCCGGTCCGCACGGGAGCACCATGTCCTGGGTTCCCTGCCCCGGGCCCTGCACCTGGCGGCCCCGATGACCTGGTCGGACTACCACGAGCAGGGCGCCGAGCGCAGCGACCGGCAGCTCGCTGCTGAGCAGGGGCTGGCCCTCGGCGGCGTCGACTCGCAGCTGGTCAACCCCCAGGGCTTCCGACGCCGAGCCGCCGGCCCGGTGCATGCGCTGACCGCCGTACCGGAGGCCCCGCACCTGTGCCGGGTGGAGTGCGATGACGGCCCGGTCCTGGTGGACACCCGACATGGGCCGGGCGAACGGGACCTGACCCGACTGCGGACACTGCGGGGGGTGCACGTGGACTGGCAGGGGGCGACCGGGCCGCGCGACTACGCCCGGCTGGTGGTCGCGTTGGCGATGGCCGGCGTGCCGCTGACCTGCGACCCGGCCCCGACCTGGGCCCGGGCGCAGCTGCATCCGGACCTGCTGGCGGCAACCGCCGGGAGGACCGACCTCGACGACCCGATGGCGCGCGAGGTCCGCAGCATCCTCGCCCGGCGCGCGGCGCTGACCCGGCACAGCGCGGATGCCTGGCGCCGTCGGGTCGCCGAGGCGACCGGCGCGGCGGGGCCGGCGGCTCCCCGGGTCAGCGTCCTGCTGCCCACCCGTCGCCCCGACCTCCTCGGGTTCGCGCTCCGCCAGGTCGCCCGGCAACGCGGCGTGGAGCTCGAGCTGGTGCTCGCCACCCACGGTCACGAACCCGACCAGCGCCTCCTCGCCGAGGTCCGGGAGAGCGCGTCGCTGCAGGTCACCGCGGTGACCGCGCCGGCCGACGAGCCGTTCGGGTCGCTGCTGAACCTGGCGGCCGGTGCTGCCACCGGCGACCTGCTGCTGAAGATGGACGACGACGACTGGTACGGCCCGCACTTCGTGGCCGACCTGCTGCTGGCCCGCGGATACAGTGGCGCCGACGTCACCGGCACCCCGCCCGAGTTCACCTACGTCGAGGCGCTGGACCTGACGGTGCGTCGCAAGGACGCGACCGAGTCGTTCCGCCCGGTGGTGGCCGGCGGGACGATGCTGGTCACGCGGGAGTGCCTCACCGCGGTAGGAGGGTTCCGCCGGATGCGCCGCTACGTCGACGCGGGTCTCCTGCAGGGCGTCCTCGCCGCCGGCGGGTCGGTCTACCGGACCCACGGCCACAGCTACCTCCTGCGCCGCGGAGGCTCCGGGCACACCTGGGACCCGGGGCTCGGCTACTTCGTCAGCCGCTCACGGACGGCGGAGCAGTGGCGGGGCTTCCGGCCCAGTGTGCTGCTCGAGGCCGACGACGCCGACCGGCCGGCGGCGAGCGCCCAGCCCACGCGCGAGAGGTCCGTCCGGTGACTGCCGGCGACGGTCGGCCGCTGCCGGGTCAGCCCGCGGTCCCGGGCAACGACTGGCCCTCCCTGCGGCCTCCCGCGCTCGGCGGCTGGACCCCCACGCGGACGGTCAGCGTGGTCGTCCCGGCCCACGACGCATCGCGGACCCTGCCCTACGCGCTCGCAGCACTGGCCCAGCAGACCTATCCCGCCGAGCTGACCGAGGTGGTCGTCGTCGACGACGGCAGCGACCCACCGCTCACGCTGCCCGCCGAGCGTCCCGAGCACACCAGGATGGTCACGACCTCGGCGTCCTGGGGACGTGCGCACGCGTGTCACGTGGGCGCCTGCGCGGCGCAGGGCGAGGTGCTGCACTGGCTCGACGCGGACCTGCTCGCGCACCCCGACGAGCTCGAGGCGCAGATGCGGTGGCACCATCTCGTGGACTACGCCGTCGTGCTGGGCACCAAGACCTTCGTGGATGTCGCCGACGGCCTGCCCGACCTCGAGGAGTTGGCCCGGATGCTCCGCGAGGGCCGGGCCACCGACCTGTTCCCGGGTCGCTGGACCTCACCCCACACCTGGGTCGAGGAGCAGATCGAACACTCCCAGGGCCTCACTGCGAACCCCACCATGAGCTACCTGGTGCACGTCGGCGCGAGCGCGTCCGTGGGTCGCGACCTCTACCTGGACACCGGCGGGATGGACCCGGAGCTCAAGCTGGGCGAGGACGTGGAGCTGGGCTACCGGCTCGGCCAGCAGGGTGCGCTGTTCGTCCCGGACCGCGAGGCCCTCTCCTGGCACCTCGGCCGGTCGACGCTGATGGCCGACCAGGACCGGGTCAACGCCTATAACCGCCCCTTCGTCACCGACCGGGTGCCCGACCTGCGGCACTGGCGCACGAAGGGCCGCTCCTACACGGTTCCCTGGGTCGAGGTGGTGGTCGACGCGACCGAGCAGACCTACACCGACGTCCGGCACTCCGTCATCGCGGTCCTCACCGGTGCCGTCACCGATGTCCGGGTCGTGGTGCTCGGGCCGTGGTCGCGGCTCACCGACGGACGACGGTCCCCGCTGGCCGACCCCGACCGGGACCTGCGGATGGTCCGCGCCGAGCTCGAGGGCGACCCGCGGGTCCGGTTCGTCGAGGAGCTGCCCCGCACCGCCTTTCCCGCGACGTTCCGGCTGCTGCTGCCGACCGGGTGGGCACCGGGCCCGGACACCGTGCGCAGGCTGGCCCGGGAGATGACCCGCCGGGACCGGGGGCTGGTCTCGATGGTCCTCCCGGACGGCCGGACAGCCCGGCTGGAGCGCACCTCCGCCTTCAACCGGGCTGCCCGGGTTGCGGGCGCTCGGCCGGACCGTGACATGGAGGCCGGGCTCGATGACCTGGTCGACCAGGTGTCGCGGACATGGTGGTTCGACGGCCCCGAGGAGGGGTTCACCCATGTCTGCGCGGTCCCGGCCACCGAGCCCGGGACCCGCGCTGCCGGCGGAGGGCGACCGGGACGGACGCAGACCGGGTCGGCGCGACGCGACGACCTGGCGGGCGACGGCACACAACATCACCTACCGAGCGCCCGCGACCTGCTCAGCCGGGCGATCCGCCGCCGGAGATGACCCCGCTCACCCGGCTCACCGTCGGGGTCGGGGCGGGCACCGCGGGGAGCTCGACCCACGACCTGGTCCTCGACATCGCCCCGCACCATCCCTCCACCCACGGGATGCTGCGGCTGCGCCTGACGCTCGACGGGGAGCGCATCGTGGCCTGCGAGCCGGTCGTGGGCTACCTGCACCGGGGCGTCGAGAAGCTGTTCGAGGTTCGTGACTACCGGCAGATCGTCGTGCTGGCCAACCGCCACGACTGGCTCTCGGCGTTCTCCTCCGAGCTCGGCGTCGTCCTCGCCGTCGAGCGGATGCTGGGCCTGGAGGTGCCGCGTCGGGCGACCTGGGCCCGGACCCTCCTCGCCGAGCTGAACCGGGTGCTCAGCCACCTGATGTTCCTGGGCGCCTTCCCGGTGCAGCCGGCCGCCGGCCGACCCGCGGTGCGCACATCCCCGGAGCGCGAGCAGGTCCAGGCGGTGATGGAGGAGCTCACCGGCGGTCGGATGCACTACATGTTCAACCGGGTGGGCGGCCTCAAGGAGGACCTTCCCGCTGGCTGGCTGCTCCGGGTCGCGGACACCCTCACGTCGGTGCGGCAGGCACTGCCGCGGATCGAGGACGGCCTCCTGGGCAGCCCAAGCTTCGAGGACCGCACGCGCGGCATCGGGGTGCTGCGAACGACGCTCGTCGACGCGTACGGCGTCAGCGGCCCCGTGGCCCGGGCGTCCGGTGCCGACCTCGACCTCCGGCGTGACGAGCCCTACCTCGCCTACGGCGACCTGCTCCGCGACGGGGTCCTCGAGGTGCCGGTGCGCCACGAGGGTGACTGCTACGCCAGGGTCCGGATGCTGCTGGACCAGGTGGCGGTCTCCCTGGCGCTGTCCGAGGCGTGTGTGGAGCGGCTGGCGAGGCTGGACCGCGGTCCCGTGAACGTCCGGCTCCCGAAGGTGCTGCGACCACCCGAAGGGGCGACGTACGCCTGGACGGAGAACCCGCTCGGCATCAACGGCTACTACCTGGTCTCCCGCGGCGCGGGGACGCCATGGCGGATGAAGCTCCGCACGGCGTCCTTCAACAACGTGGCCGTGCTGCCCGAGCTGCTCGAGGGCTGCCGGCTGGCCGACCTGGTCACCATCTTGGGCTCGCTGTTCTTCGTGGTGGGCGACATCGACAAATGAGACCTTCGGTATTGTCTGCACGCGACCTCGCCCGCCAGGCCGCGTTCGCGCCCGCCCACCCTCGAACCAGGCCGGAGACCTCATGCCGCCCGACGCCGACCCCGATGCGCGACAGGTGCTGCTCGTCGTCGTGACCGGGTCGGGGCGCAGTGGCACGAGCACGGTGGCCGGCACCCTGAAGATGCTCGGCAGCTACGTCCCGCAGCCCGAGATCCCGCCCAACGAGGCGAACCCCCGCGGCTACTTCGAGCCCAAGTGGACCGTCGCCTTCCACAAGAAGGTGCTCGCCGAGGCCGGAGTGCGCACCCTGGACGGCCGGCCCGTCGCACGGGAGCTGATGGGGTCCGTGACGGGTCGTGAGGACCTGCTCGAGGAGTTGCGGGACTGGTTCGCGACCCAGCTGCAGGCCCACCAGGTGGTGGTGAAGGACCCCCGCATCGTCTGGCTGCGCGACATGTGGTCCACAGTGGCCGCCGACCTCGGCGCCGGGACCCGGTGGCTGACCATGCTGCGGCATCCCGCCGAGGTGGTCGGCTCACGGGACCGGCACTACCTCGCCGGCGCCGACGACGGGCACCGGCTGACCCGGGAGACCGCCAACCTCGCCGGCTGGGTGAACGTCGGGCTGACCAACGAGCGCGCGTCCCGGGGCGACCGCCGGGTCTTCGTGCACTACACCGACATGATCAGCGACTGGCGCTCGGCCATGGGCGTGGTGGCCGACCGGCTCGGTCTGACCTACGACGTCGACCTGGCCGACCAGGGGCACCACCCGGTCGACGACTTCATCGACGTCAGCCTGCGCCGGGTGCAGGTGACCCTCGACGACCTCGACGTGCCGGTCAACCTGCGCGAGATCGCGGAGACGGTGTGGAGCGGGCTCGCCGCACTCGCCCGGGACCCGGACGACGCGGCGGCGATGCACAGCCTCGACTCGGCCCGTGAGGACTACGACCAGCTCTTCCGACACTCCGCGGCCCTCGTGCAGGACGCCACCGACTTCGCCATCCTCGACACCAGGCGCCGGGTGCGGCGCAACGTCACCCGAAGCCTGACCCAGGAGCTGCAGGCCCGGCAGGGCGCGCAGGATGGGACGCCTCCTGCGATGGGGAGCGGGCCGGCGGGGACGGGTGCGCTGCTGCGCCGCGCGGCGGCGAAGGCCCGACGCGTGCTGAGCGAGCGTCGCGGATGACCAGAGCCGGGCTCGTGTCGGCTGTCCGCCGAAGGCTCGCCGTCGGGACCCGGCTCCGCGCCGCAGAGTCCCAGGTCCTCGCGACCCGCTACGCCCGGTGGCGCACCAGGCCGGTGCGGCCTCGCACCGTGCTCTACGAGGCGTTCTCCGGCAACGGCATGCTGGACAACCCCGAGGCGATCTTCCGGCACCTGCTGACCCAGCCGGACATGGCCGACCTGACCCATGTGTGGGTGCTCGACGACCTCGAGAGACACCCGGAGGTGCAGGCCGAGTTCGCGGAGCACCCGCGCGTGCGGTTCGTCCGGATCCGCTCGGCGGGCTACTTCAAGGCGCTGGCCACCTCGACGTACCTCGTGAACAACGCGACCTTCCCGCAGGAGTTCGCCAAGCGGCCCCAACAGGTCTACCTCAACACCTGGCACGGGGTCCCCCTCAAGCACATGGGCTTCGACATGCCCGAGGGCGGTCCGCTGTCCCGCAACGTGATCCGCAACTTCCTGAACGCCGACTACCTGCTCTCGGCCTGCGACTTCATGACCCGCACCATGTACCGCGACGCCTACCGGCTGCAGGGCATCTTCCGTGGGGCTGTCGTGGAGGAGGGCCAGCCACGGACCGACCGACAGGTCCAGGCGGTCCGGGACCCGGAGCAGGCCCTGACCCTGCTCGCCCAGCGCGGGGTGGACGTGCGCGGGCGCAAGGTGGTGCTGTACGCCCCCACGTGGCGGGGCGACACCTTCGCCGAGCCGCACATCAACGCCGCCCAGCTGGTGTCCACGGTCCGCGAGCTGCAGAAGGGCCTCGGCCCCGACCACGTCGTGCTGCTCAAGGTCCACCAGGTCGTCTACGAGGTGGCCCAGGTCCGGTTCGAGCAGCACGGCTTCCTGGTCCCGAACAGCATCCCGTCCAACGTCGTCCTCGCCGCCGCCGACCTGCTGGTCACCGACTACTCGAGCATCTTCTTCGACTTCGCCTCGACCGGGCGGCCGATCGTGCACTTCGTGCCCGACCTGTCGGCCTACACCCGCGGACGCGGGCTCTACCTCGACCAGGCGGACCTGCCCGGCCCGCTGTGCACCACGGTCGAGGAGACCCTGCAGGCGGTCCGCGACGGGCTGGCAGCCGGCGCGTCGGAGCGGGTCAGGGCGTTCGCGAGGAGGTTCGCACCCAAGGACGACGGGGAGGTGTGCGCCCGCGTCGTCGACCTGGTGTTCCGGGGCAGGGACGAGGCCGGCTTCGACGTGCACCGCGACTTCGGCACCGAGAAGGAGACGCTGCTGGTCTACCTCGGCAGCATGAAGTCCCAGGGGATCACCACCTCGGCCCTGAACATGCTGCGCAACCTCGACTTCGACCGCTACGACGTCACCGCGTTCTACCCCTGGACCCGCGGCCGGGACCGCTACAAGAACATCCTGCTGGTCGACGAGCGGGTCCGGGTGGTCCCGCGCGCGACCCTGTTCATCGGGTCGCCGCGCCGAGTCCGCGAGGAGACAACGAAGCTGATGGTCACCGGGCTCCCGGACCGCCTCGACGACCGGCACCGGCAGTTCTGGAGCGACGAGTGGCAGCGGATGCTCGGGCACTCCCGCTTCGACCACCTGATCGACTTCAGCGGCTACGGCTGCTACACGCCGTTCCTCTACAGCGTGGCCCAGGCGCAGCACAAGTCGATCTGGCTGCACAACGACATGGATGCGGACATGCGGCGCGAGACCATCGGGGAGCGGCACCTCGAGGACCGGCTGCGGGCCGTCTTCTCGACCTACCGCTACTTCGACCACCTCGTCTCGGTCTCCCCGTCGCTGGACCGGGTCAACCGCGAGAAGCTGGCCGGCTACGCGCGCCCGGACCAGTTCACCTACGCCGCCAACACCATCGACGGGGACCGGGTGCTCAGGATGGCCGGCTTCTCCCCGGAGGAGTCCCCCGACGACGCCCGCGCGTCGGGCAACCTGCGTCGCACCGTGTCCACCGCGCCGGCGGAGCGGTCCGCGTCGTTCGACACCGAGAACCTCGCGGCCGCGGTGAGCGCGGTGCTGCGGCACTACCCACCGATCGCGGTGATCCGCGAGATCCGCAGCCGGATGCTGTTCGTGCGCGCCCAGGGCGACGACGACGTCGCCGTGTTCGTGACCGTGGGCAGGCTGTCGCCGGAGAAGAACCACGCGCGGCTGGTCAGGGCGTTCGCGGAGGTCCACGAGGAGCAGCCGGCCACCAGGCTTGTCATCATCGGCGGCGGCAAGCTCGAGCTCGAGCTCGACAACCTGGTGCGCAGCCTGGGGCTCGAGTCGGCGGTGACGCTGACCCGTCAGGTGGACAACCCCTACGCGATCATGGCGGAGTCGCACTGCTTCGTGCTCTCCAGCGACTACGAGGGCCAGCCGATGGTGATCCTCGAGGCCCGGGTGCTGGGGCTGCCGGTGGTCACCACGGCGTTCTCCTCGGTGGGCGACTCGGTGCCTCCGGGGGCCGGTCTGGTCGTGCCGCAGACCGTGAAGGGGGTGGCGCAGGGGATGCGCCAGTTCCTGGCCGGCAAGGTGCCCTCGGCCACCCTCGACGCCCGCGCCTACAACCGCGCTGCGATGGAGCAGTTCGACCGTGCCGTGCACGGTCTCTCACCAGAGCTCGAGCAGCCGGTCGACGGTCTGGGCGGCTGACCGGCCCTGCTCCAAGGGGCAGAACCGGGACCGGAACGAGGCCCGGCGGGAGGTGTCCGCGTCCGGGCGTGAGAGCTCCTCGAGCACGCCGGCGGTCGAGCGGGCGAGCGGTCCGGGCGCGTGCTCCTCGAGGTCGAAGTAGAACCCACGCTCGACCTCGCGGTACTGCTCGAGGTCGGGGGTGAGCAGGACGACCGGCTTGTCGGTGAGCACGAAGTCGAACATCACCGAGGAGTAGTCGGTGACCAGGACGTCGGCGGCCAGGTACAGCTCCGCGATGTCGGGGTAGCGGGTGACGTCGTGGACCCGGGCCTGCCCTGGGAACGCCGCGGAGTCGTGGGTGGCGGTGTAGTGGCCGCGCACCAGCACCACGACGTCGGGCATCGACGCGACGACCTGCGCGGCGTCCAGGAACAGCGGTTTGGAGTCCCGCTGCCCCAGGTAGCTGCGCCAGGTGGGCGCGTAGAGCAGCACCCGGTCCTCCGGTGCGAGACCGAGCCGGTGTCGTACGTCGTCCCGGAGGGTCCCCGCCCCCGGCGAGAGGAGCACGTCGTTGCGTGGGTAGCCGACCTCCCAGAGGACGCCCTGGTAACGGAAGGCACTGCGGAAGATGTCCGAGCACCAGGGACCCGGAGAGAGCATCGCGTCCCAGCGGGCGGCCTGGCCGTCGAGCCGGCGCCGGTGCCGCCAGGTGGCGAAGTCGCCGGGTCCCCGGTCCTCGCCGATCCGCTTGAGGGGGGTGCCGTGCCAGGTCTGCAGGTGGATCTGGCCGGACCGCTTCTCGAACCAGTAGGGTGCCCCCGCGTTGGCGACGTAGCCGCGGGCGTTGGCCAGCGCGTCGTACCAGGCCTCCGTGCGGCGCACGACCGCCCGGGTGCCGGGCGGCGGGTCGACGGCCGGGTCGTCGACCACCCAGACCAGGTCCAGCCCGAGGTCGCGGGCCAGCAGCTCGCGGCCGATGGCGCCCGGGTTGTCACCGACGCTGCGGCCGCGGAAGGTCTCGAGCAGCACCATCCGGTCGTACGACGGTCCGCGGGTGCCGTTGGCTGCGCCTGCGCCTGCATACACCCGGGAACGCAGGTCCTGCTGTCCGAAGGCACCCCGCTCGTGGGCACGCAGCGGCGACTGGACCCGCAGCAGCGCAGCCGGACCGGAGCCGGCCAAGGTGACCCGCAGGCGCGCGTCCACGAGCTCGGGAGCCTCCTCGAGCAGGTGTGCTGCCCAGCGCGCCGGCACGGGTGCACCTGCCTCATCCGTGACCCGCAGCTCGTAGCGGCCGACCGGGAGCCGCACCCGGCGTCCCAGCTCGACGGTGCTCAGCCGGACCGCGCCGGTGAACCGTCCGCCCTCGACGTGCAGCCCGGCGCCGGATGTGGTGCCGTGCGGGCCGGAGACGTCGACGTGCAGCCCGGTCCCCGTGCCGAGGCCCGTGCCTGTGCCCGTGCCGAGGCCCGTGCCGAGGCCCGTGCGGGTGCCCGAGCCGGCCAGTGACAGCACCCCGTCGCGGAGGCCGACGGCGTCCACCTCGACCGGGACCGGCGACCCTGGTCCGGTCGGGCCCTGCACCTGGTGTCGGGTGGTGCGCCCCGCCGCCAGCACCTCGACGATGCGGGCTGCGGGGGCCTCGGGCAGGAGTGCCGCGTCGAACCAGGCCTCCCAGCCGGCGTCGGAGCGATCCTCGAAGGCGCGCGCGGCCCACTCGTTGGTCCGCGGGTCGTGCCGGCGCTCCACGTCGAGCCGCACCCGTTCCTGTCCCGGCCCCGGCAGGGTGAGGGTCGGCAACGGTGCCTCGTCGACGTACTCGGTGAAGGTCGCCCCGGAGAGCCGGCACCGGTTCCCGACCCGGACCGCGCGCTCGGACACGCGCACCCGTGGGCGGCGGTCCACGTCCGCGATCCTGCGCCACTGCGGCGGCACCTCGACCGACAGCCCGGCCGGCACCGGCACCAGACCTCCGGAGACCCGCAAGCCGTGCGGGTGGTCGGCCAGCAGGTCCTGAAGCAGAGCCAGGTCGTGCAGCGTCCCGTGCCGGGCGACCCAGGCGCCGAGTCGGGGCGCGACCGGCACGCCCGCCGGGTCCATGCCGTCGATGATCGGTGCGGCACCGGCGGTCAGCGCGGCGAAGTAGTGCTCGCCGCCGCCGACGGCGTCGACGTAGAGCGGGGGGAGCAGGTGGGTGGCCGCCAGGTCGCACCAGCCCGTCGGGGCCCGTTCGGCGGCCCGGCGAAGAGCCTGCAGGACGGTGACCGGTGGCTGGAACCGGGCCTGCTGCCCGACCGGCAGGCACGTGTCGTCCACGGTGGACCCGGCGACCGGCCGGGGCAGCACGTCGAAGGCGTCGGCGGCCAGGGAGGCAGCCAGGACCGCGGCGGCCCCGGTCTCCGCCAGAGCGCCAGGACCGACGTCGACCCCGGCCCGGCGCCAGGACGCCAGCCGGAACATGTGGTTGGGGACCGTGAGGTCCACCAGGGCCAGGGGGCACGACACCGCGTCCTGGCGCACCAGCCGTCGGCTGAACAGCTCTTTCGCCCAGGCCCGGGCGGCGGTGCTGTTGAGGTCCCCGACGACCAGGTCCGAGCCGGTCTCCGCCAGGTCGTCGGTCATCGCCGCCCACGCGTCCGGCAGGACGGCGTCGGCGGGTCCGAGCAGCACGAGATAGTCACCGCGCGCACCGTGCACCGCGTCGTCGACGGTCGCCGCGCGGGCCACCGCGGTGCCGCCCACCCGGCCCGGCAGGCTGACCTCCGGGCCGCAGACCACGACCGGCTCGAGCAGCGGTCGGCCGGCGGGCGGCAGCCGGCCGGCCAGGGTAGCCAGCGCGTCTGCGCCATCGAGGACGACGGTGACCCTCGGGCGCGTGCCGACCCGCCTGCGTGCGGCCGCCGCCAGCCGCCGTACGGCGCTCCTCACGGGACCGGGGACTCGGAGGTCACCCGGGTATTGTCCTGCATCGCCGGCAGCGCCGCCCGGTCAGGCCTGGGCGGGTGCCACCGGGACGTCCCCGTGCCAGCCGGCGCGCGCGGCGGCCTCCGCCTCCAGCAGCGCGACCCGGGCGGTCAGCCGCTGCACGAGGTCCTGCGCCTCGACCACCCGGCGCGCCTCGCGCTGCACCCGGGTCTCGGCCTGGGTGGCCCGCTCCTCCGCCTCGGCCGCCCGTCGGTCCGCGTGGACCACGCGGTCGCCGAGCACGGTGGCCTCGCGGCCGCTGCGGGTCAGGCGGTCGATCATGGCGGCGGTGAAATCCGCGTGCTCGGCGGCGCGGACGGCGAACAGGTCACGGTAGGCAGCGGCCTGCGCAGCCCGGTCCGCGGCAGCCTCGCGGCGGCTCTGCACGAGCTCGGAGTAGACGATCCGGGCAGCGGCCCAGCCGCACCCCAGGGCGGTCACCGAGGAGACGCTGAGCCACCCGGCCGACTGCGTGGGAAGGGCCAACAGCACGGCGAGCGTGGCGAGTGCCAGGAGCGTGGCGGCGACCCCGACCCGGACGCTGCGCTGCCGGCGCCGGCCGGCCTGTCGCCGTGCCGGTGCGGGAGGCCGCGACCGTGGGGTTCCGGTCGCGTCGGTAAGGGCAGGACTCGGGTCGACCATAGGGCCCAGATTAGGTCTATCGCTCGTCCTGGCTGACCCGACACGCACGCTCCAGCAGCAGGGACCCCACCACCAGCAGCACCCCGGCGACCCCGGCCAGGACAGCGTGCACCATCCGCTCGTGCGCGAGCGCACCCTCGGTCAGGCCGAGCCAGCTGAGCGCGTAGCCGAAGTACCCGCCCGAGAACAGCGCGCCGGCGATGGCGCAGGCCTTGGCCAGCACCAGCCGGTTGACGGCGTGGTGCGGCTGCAACCGCTGATGGCGCCGGTGCACGACCCGGTACGTCGACCAGGCGACCGACCCCACCACGACAGCCACGAACAGCAGCGCCAGCACCGGTAGCCAGCTGACCGTCGGTGCCGACCCGCTCGTAGCGACGCTGACCGGCCGGACCAGCCAGCCCAGCACCAGGCCGGCGAGGAAGAAGCCGACGACGGTCCCGGCGGACGTCGTGCCGAGCCGTCCGCGGGGGCCGTCGGGCGGCGGCTGGGGGGACCCGTCCGGACCGGGGCCGTCCGGACCGGCGCCGGGCAGCGGGTCACGGCTCAACGACGGCTCCTGGTGGGAGCCATCTAGAAGGTCAGGCTGAGGTCGTCGCGCACCGTGACCACCTGGTCCCCGGCCTTGACGAGCAGGTCGGCCACCGGTCCGACGTCAGGGATCTCGGCGTCCGGGTCTACGTCGTGCCAGGGAGCCAGGACGAAGGCGCGCTCGTGGGCCTTGGGGTGCGGCAGGACGAGGTGCTCGTCGTCGGCGCGGCGGTCCCCCACCACGATCAGGTCCACGTCGAGGGTCCGGGGTGCGTTCGGGTAGCTGGTCCGCTCGCGGCCGTAGGCGTCCTCGATCGCCAGGGCCCGCTCCAGCAGGGTGCGGGCCGTGAGGGTCGTGTCCAGCAGCACCACGGCGTTCAGGAAGTCCTGGGAGTCCGCAGGGGCGTCGACCGGCTCGGTCTCGTAGACCGGGGACACGGCGGTCAGCCACACCTCCGGGGTGTCGGCGAGTGCGTCCACGGCGCCCTGCATGTGGTTGAGACGGTCGCCCAGGTTGGACCCGATCGACAGCACGCAGCGACGGACCGGGTGCATCTCGCCGGTCAGCGTGTCGGCGTCCACGATGTTGGGGTTCGGGGTCTCAGTCATGGTCGTCTCCGGTGCGGGTGCGGATGATCGTCAGGGTCACGTCGGTGAAGGTCGCCTCGATGGGGGCCCCGGGCTTGTGCAGCGTCACCTCGGCCACGCCTACCCGTGGGTGCGTGAGGCAGAGGTCGGCGATGCGTTGGGCCAGCGTCTCGATCAGGTCGACAGGGTCCGACTCGATCGCCTTCTTCACGCTGAGCACGAGCGTTCCGTAATCGACGGTGTCCCGCAAGTCGTCGCTGCGGCCGGCCTCCCGGGTGTCGAACAGCAGGACCACGTCGGCGACGAACACCTGCCCGTCACGGCGCTCGGCCTCGAGGACCCCGTGGTGCCCGAACGCCTGGATGCCGGTCACGGCCAGCCGGTCGAGCCGGCCGGTCATCGGACCACCCGGCACCGAGTCACCCGCACCGGTCACCCACACCGGGTCACTCACTCGGGTCACCCACACCGGTCACCCACACCGGGTCACCGATCGCCATCGGCGGCCGCGAGCACCGGGGATGCGTGGTGCAGCCACAGCCGCCAGCCGTCGGGGGTGCGCAGGAACACGTTGGTCGCCACCGCCTTGCCGCCCCCGAACTCCTCCGGGCCGGTCCGCTCGTCCCCGGTCAGGACGTTCTCGGTGCAGGTCACCGACGCGGCCTCCCCGTGCACCGCGACCTCCACGTCGGTCAGGAAGAACTGGATGTAGGACGTGTGGGCCATCACCACGGCCCAGGACCGGCTGACCGGACCGGGGCCGCGGACCGGGAGTGCCCCTGGGTGCACGCAGACGACGCCGGGGTCGTCGACCCACAGGTCCAGCATGCTGTCCAGGTCGGCGTTCTCGATCGCCTCGTAGAACGCCGTGTTCACGGCCTCGACCTGTCGGTGCACCGCATCAGGCACGGCCGGCCTCGACCTGCCGGGGTGCCGCTGCCCAGCGCATGGCGACCCGGACCGCGTCCGCGGTGGGCCGCACGGAGTGGGTGCGGATGCACCAGGCCCCGGACACGGCGGCCAGCGCCGAGGTCGCAGTCGTGGCATCTTCGCGCTGGTCCGGCGGTCGCAGCGCTCCCGACTCGTCGGCCAGCAGCGCCCCCAGGAAGCGCTTGCGGCTGGTGGCGATGAGCACCGGGTGCCCGAGGTCGTGCAGCCGCTCCATCCGGCCGAGCACGTCCCAGTTCTGGTCCGCGGTCTTGGAGAAGCCGATGCCGGGGTCCACGACGATCCGGTGCGGGTCGACGCCGGCCGCCAGCGCCGCCTCCACCTGGTGCCCCAGCTCGCTGAGCACGTCGGTGACCACGTCGCCGTACGCCGTGTGCTGCTGCATCTCGTGCGAGTGCGCCCGCCAGTGCATCACGACGTACGGCGTCGCCAGCCGGGCCACCTCGGGAAGCATGTCCGGGTCGGCACGGCCTCCGGAGACGTCGTTGACCAGGACCGCGCCTGCGTGCACGGCCGCCCGGGCGACGGTGGCCCGCATGGTGTCCACCGAGACCAGCACCCCGTCGGCGACCAGCCCGGTCACCACCGGGAGGATGCGTTCGGTCTCCTCCTGCGGACTGGTCCGGGCAGCGCCCGGGCGGGTGGACTCGCCGCCCACGTCGACCAGGTCGGCGCCCTCGGCGACGAGACGCCGACCGTGCTCGAGGGCCGCGCGGGGCTCCAGGTAGCGACCTCCGTCGGAGAACGAGTCCGGGGTCACGTTCAGCACGCCCATCACCAGCGCGCGCCCCGGCCGCGGGAGACCGTCGACGTAACGGGGTGGGCGGCTGAACATGCAGCGACCCTACCGCCCGGGTGGCAGCGTCCGGGTGCCCGCGGGTCGGGGCGCTAGCATCGCCCGGGACGGACGACCACCCGCCCCCGAAGGCAGCACACGAGCACCCGTGCGACCACGCGTGGGACCACCCCGCGCGACAACCCCGAGCGACAACCCGAGCCAACACGGAGACACAGATGAGCGAAGAGGCCACCACGGCCGCCGAGCTGACCCTTGAGCTGTCCGCCAGCTATGCGCACCGGGTCGGTAAGGACCTCCACGTCGTGCTCCGGCTCGCCGAGGCCGCCGGGATCGGTCTCGAGCCGATCCCCGGGCAGCCGGTGGAGCTCGAGCTCCGCGCCGGCAAGGTGGTGGTGCGCGTCCCGGTCACCTCCGTCGGCGAGGTGATCGACGCACGAGTGCCGGCCGACCGCCTGCGACCCGGGCTGTGGCGGCTCGCGCTGGTGGCGAAGGACGGTGAGGTGCGCGACGTACAGGGCCGGCTGCTCAACGGCCGCAAGCAGCCCGTCGCCTTGCTGCCCGGACCGGCGCCGACCACCCAGATGCCTCCGCCCCAGCCCACCGCGCGGTCCTCGTCGCCGGTCAGGGACCGTGCCTACCGCACCGCTGCCGTGGTCGCGAACAAGGGCCTGGGTCTGCTGCCCGAGGAACGGGCGTCCCGGGCCCGGGCGGCCCTCAAGAAGGTGGGTCACCGGGTCCTGGGCTGAGCGATTCCTCAGCCGACGGGGGCGACGGTGCTGTCGAGCAGGCCGGCCTGGTCGACCAACCGGCGGATCTCCGCGCGGGCCCGTGCGTCGGGAGCCGTGCGCAGGGAGCGCACCGAGTCCCAGATCGGTGCCCGCACCAGGGCCCACGGCTTGACGGCCCGGGTCCGCTCCAGGGTCTCGGTGGGCACCACCTGCGGGTCCGGGACCACGAACTCAGCCACCAGCCGGTCGTAGGCGTCGGCAAGGGCGGTCGAGGTCGGATCGGGCGTCATCAGCACGGCGGTCCCGGTCGGCCGGGTGTCGACCTCGAGGCAGATCAGGTCCGGACGCAGCTCGCGCAACGAGGCGACCATCTTGTAGACGTCGCCGGCCCAGTGGCCGTGCGCGGCTGCGCCCTGGCGGGTCCGGCCGGCCTCCTCGACGCCGCGGGGCAGCATGTCGTCGATCACGATGACGCTGCCGGCATGGCAGTAGCGCTCCACGTTGATGACGTCGCGCAGGGCGTACTCCGACAGGTGCATCCCGTCGATGAAGGCCAGGTCCACCACCGGCTCGTCGAAGTGGGCCAGGGGATGGCGACGCGCGAAGAACTCGTCGCTGGTGGTGCGGACCAGGTGCAGGTCGCAGAGGATCTCCCTCTCGATCTCGTAGAACGGGTCCACCGCGACGGTCCGGGCCCTGGACAGGGCCAGGCTGGCGCCCTTGCGGACGCCGATCTCCAGGTAGGTGCGGGGCTGCACCAGCTGGTGGAGGTGCTTGAGCAGTTCGTGGCGGAACACGGCGGGCCTCTCGGGCTTCGGGACATGCGCAGGCGGACTGGGACAGTATCAACCGCGAAGCCGCAGGCTCAGCGGGTCCCGGACATGATCAGGCTCATGGCCTCGGCCCGGGTGGCGGCCCGGTGCATCGTGCCCCGCACCGCCGAGGTGACCGTCTTCGACCCCGGCTTGCGCACGCCCCGCATCGTCATGCACAGGTGCTCCGCCTCGATCACCACGATCGCCCCACTGGCTTGGAGGATGTCCATCATCGAGTCCGCGATCTGGCTGGTCAGCCGCTCCTGCACCTGGGGTCGCTTGGCGTAGACGTCGACCAGCCGGGCGAGCTTGGAGAGCCCGGTGATCCGGCCGCTCGTGTTGGGGATGTAGCCGACGTGCGCGACGCCCGTGAACGGCACGAGGTGGTGCTCGCACATCGACCACAGCTCGATGTCGCGGACCAGGATCATCTCCTCGTGACCCGCGTCGAACGACGTGGTCAGCACGTCCTCTGCCGAGAGCCGCATCCCTCCGAGGAGCTCGGCGTAGGCGCGCGCGACCCGCGCCGGGGTCTGCCGGAGTCCCTCCCGGTCGGGGTCCTCCCCCACCGCGATCAGCAGCTCCCGGACCGCCGCCTCGGCACGCGCCTGGTCGAACGGGGGGACGGCTACGTGCGGCTCCTGGGTGATCGGGTCGATCGCCATGTCAGCAGGTCAGTGCTCGGAGGAGCGCACAGTCGGGTCCCCGTGCACGTCTCCGCCGCCGCCGGGCGGCGTCAGGATCACCGCACCCTGCGAGTCGTGCGAGTGGCCGTTGGACGCGGCCCGTTCCTTGACGGCCTGGGGTACGTCGACCGGCGGGATGCTGGAGGGCTCCCGGGTCGGCGACCCGGTCCACGCCGGACGCGCGGGCCGGCGACGCAGCGGCTCGAACACCCTCGCGATCTGGGCCTTGTCCAGCGTCTCCTTCTCGAGCAGCTCGGTGACCAGGGAGTCCAGGACGTCGCGGTTCTCCACCAGGATGTCGAAGGCCTCCTGGTGCGCGTTGGCCAGCAGCTGCTTGGTCTCGGAGTCGACGATCGCGGCGACGTCCTCGGAGTAGTTGCGCTGGTGGCCCAGGTCGCGTCCCAGGAACGGCTCGGAGTTGTTGTCACCGAGCTTGATGGCGCCGAGCCGCTCGGTCATGCCGTACTCGGTGACCATCGCCCGCGCCACCGACGTCGCCTTGTCGATGTCGTTGCCCGCGCCGGTGGTCGGGTCGTGGAACACCATCTCCTCGGCGGCGCGGCCACCGAGCATGTAGGCCAGCTTGTCGAGCAGCTCGGAGCGGGTCTGGGAGTACTTGTCCTCGTCCGGCAGCACCATCGTGTAGCCCAGCGCCCGACCGCGCGGCAGGATCGTCACCTTGTGCACCGGGTCGGTGCCCGGCAGGGCCGCCGCCACCAGGGCGTGGCCGCCCTCGTGGTAGGCGGTGATGAGCTTCTCCTTCTCGCTCATCAGCCGGCTGCTGCGCTGCGGGCCCGCGATCACCCGGTCGATCGCCTCGTCGAGCACCTCGTTGTCGATCATCTTGAGGTTCTTGCGGGCGGTCAGCAGCGCCGCCTCGTTGAGCACGTTCGCCAGGTCGGCACCCGTGAACCCGGGCGTACGACGGGCCACGCTCATCAGGTCCACCCCGGTGGCCATCGGCTTGCCGCGCGAGTGCACCTGCAGGATCTGGTGCCGGCCGGCGAGGTCGGGGGCGTCGACCGCGATCTGCCGGTCGAAGCGACCCGGCCGCAGGAGGGCTGGGTCGAGGACGTCCGGGCGGTTGGTCGCGGCGATCAGGATCACGCCGCCGCGTACGTCGAAGCCGTCCATCTCGACCAGCAACTGGTTGAGGGTCTGCTCGCGCTCGTCGTGACCGCCGCCCATGCCCGCCCCGCGGTGCCGTCCGACGGCGTCGATCTCGTCGATGAACACGATCGCAGGCGCGTTCTCCTTGGCCTGCTCGAACAGGTCGCGTACCCGGCTGGCGCCGACGCCGACGAACATCTCGACGAAGTCGGAGCCGGAGATGGAGTAGAAGGGGACGCCCGCCTCACCGGCGACGGCCCGCGCCAGCAGCGTCTTGCCGGTGCCAGGGGGCCCGTAGAGCAGCACGCCCTTGGGGATCTTGGCGCCGACGGCCTGGAACTTCGCCGGCTCCTGGAGGAACTCCTTGATCTCGCCGAGCTCCTCCACCGCCTCGTCGACGCCGGCCACGTCGCCGAACGTGGTCTTCGGCATGTCCTTCGAGATCAGCTTCGCGCGCGACTTGGCGAACTGCATGACCCCGCGTCCGCCGCCGCCCTGCACCTGGTTCATCAGGAAGAGGAACAGCAGGATGATCAGCACGAACGGCAGAAGCGTGGTGACGATCTGGGCGATCACGCTCGGGTGGCTGATCTTCACGTTGACCGCATCGGCGGGCAGATGGCCGTCGTCGATCTGCGTCTGGATGTCGTCGAAGAGCTTCTGCTGGGTGCCGTCGAGCCAGTGCGCGGAGACCTCGCTGCCCTGCGGGCGGACGTCGGGCTTCAGCGTGGCCTTGATGGTCTGGTCACCCCCGTCGATCAGGGTGACCTCCTTGACCTGGCCGGACGTGATGTAGGAGTCCATCTGACCGGTGGTGATCTCGTCGGAGCCGCCCGGGGACGCGATGAACTGCAGCGCAAGCAGGAGGAGCAGCACGAGGCCTACGATCCACAGCCACGGGCTTCGAAGGATTCGCTTCACGGGACTCTCTCGACGACGAATGCTGCCCACCGGCGCCGCGCCGGAGAACACTGGTCAGAACACTGAATTCTGAGAATGACGACGGTACACGTCATCCCCAATGTTCATTGTCCCCTGCGAAACCCACATCACCTACTCGGGGACGGCGTTCTTACTGGTCAGGCCCGCCCCGTGGCGGCGCGAGCAGGTCGAGGCGGACCTCCGGGGAACCCAACGAGGTCGCGGTGGTGCCACGTCGCACGAATTCACGGCCGAGGGGCCAGCGGACGACGTACTGGTCTCCGGTCGGCTCGTCGTACCGGATGAACGTGACGTCGTCGATCTCGACCCGGAAGAGGTGGAAATGTCCGGGGTCCGGCTCCCAGCCGAGGCACTCCTTCACCTCGGCCGCATACCCCTCCTGGACGGCTCGCGACTCCTCGGACACCGCAACCCCTCGGATCTTGAACTCTCCGGCGGAGCCGTCGCGGCCGGTCACGACGCTGTGCACGAGGACGCGCGGGTCCCGACCCAGGTCGCGTGCCTTGGTGGACCGCCACAACATCGACAGCCAGAGGTCGCCCTCCCACAGCAGCGGCTCGACCGGGCTGATCCGAGGTGAGCCGTCCGCGCGGACCGTGCCGACGAGCACCACCCCTGGGCCCACGAGTCGCTCTTCGCCGACGCCCGCCAGACGGGGAGCATCGGCGACGAGGTCCTGCCACCGCATGACGCACCTCCTGTAAGCGAGCGTGCCACGGAGCAGGGACAGCGGGGCAGGGACAGCGGGGGCAAGGACGTCGGGCTCCCGCAGCGGGTTTCGACTCGGCGGCCCCCTACATCAGCTGTAGACGTGGGGCGCCAGGGTGCCGATGTCGCGCAGGTTGCGGTACTTCTGCCGGTAGTCCAGCCCGTAGCCGACCACGAAGTCGTTGGGGATGTCCCACCCGACGTACTTCACGTCCAGCGGCATCTGCACCGCCTCCGGCTTGCGCAGCAGCGTGCAGATCTCGACGCTGGCGGGATGGCGGCTGGCGAGGTTCGAGGTGACCCAGCTCTGGGTGAGGCCGGTCTCGATGATCTCGTCGACGATCAGGACATGCCGACCGGTGATGTCGGTGTCCAGGTCCTTCAGGATCCGCACCACGCCGCTGGACTTGGTCCCCGAGCCGTAGGAGCTGATCGCCATCCAGTCCATCTCGAGGTGCCGCGGCAGCGCTCGAGCCAGGTCGACCATCACCATCGCCGCTCCGCGCAGGATGCCGACGATCAGCAGGTCCTTGCCCTCGTAGTCCGCGGCGATCTGCTGGGCCAGCTCGTCGAGCCTGTCCTGGATCTGCTTCTCGGTGAACAGAACCTCGACGAGGTCGTCCTCGACCTGGGTGGCGTCCATGGCGAGAACGTTAGCCTCGATCGGTGCCCGTGACGCGGTCGAAGCGGAGTACGCCGTCGCGGCGCGACGCCCGCACGTGGCCGGGCAGGTCGACCCACTTCTGTCCGTGCCAAGCCGTCACCAGATCATCTACGGCGAGCACGTGCTGGTGGAACGTCTCGCCGGCGGGAGCCCCGGCCTCGACCGCTGCCGCTCGCAGGACGCGCGTCCGGATCGGGGGGGCCAGCCGCGCGAGCACGTCGAGCGAGAGCCCCGCCTCGACGGTGGCCTCGGCGCCCGCCTGCGCGGCGTACTCGTCGAGGAGCTCCATGTCGCCCCGCAACAGGTCGGCCGTCCGGCCCAGCGCCTCGGTGACACCGGGGC
>JAICWH010000222.1 GCA_025934895.1 Nocardioidaceae bacterium
GCCTGCCCGCAGCGGGCTACCAGCGGCCCCAGCACGCTGATCGAGGCGCGGAGCCGGCGCACCAAGGTGTACGGCGCCTCGAACCGCAGCTGCTCGGGCACCTCGATGGTGACTGTTCCGCTGCCGTTGCCCGGGCTGTCGCCCTCGGGCCCCTTCGGATGCTCCACCTCGACCGCGCAGCCGAGCTCCTCGAGGAGCCGGGCCATCACGTGCACGTCGAGGATGTCCGGGACGTTGGTCACGGTGGTCCGGCCGCTGGCGAGCAGGGCCGCGGCCATCAGCTTCAGCGCGCTGTTCTTCGCCCCTCCGACGAATGCGGTCCCGCGCAGAGGGTGCGACAGCGGACCCTCGGACCGCACCTGGAAGCCGTGCATCGCCCCGATGCTAGTGGCACCCGCGGCGGTGCGGGACCAGGGGCGTCCCCGATTCGTCAACGAATCGTTACCCCAGGTTTGCCGCAGTCGGCCACATCTCCCTCCCAACTGCGCCATAGTGGCGCAGGTCGACAGCCATCGGGGATCGTCGCACAGGAAGGGGCACCGGATGTTGCTGGTCTCCGTCAACGGTCCGATGGTGAGGCTGAGCGGCCAGCTCGACGGTCGGTCCTCCGCCGAGGTCCGTGACGCCCTGCACCAGCAGATGGCGTCCCACACCGAGGTGGTGGTCGACATGAGCGAGGTCGAGTGCCTCGACGGCACGGCCCTGCGGCTCCTCGCCGCCGCCACGGCCCAGATGGAGCGGCACGGCGGCAACCTGACCCTGCGCGGGTGCAGCCCGTCGCTGCGCCGGGTGATCGTCCGCACGCGGCTGCGCCGGTGTCTGTGCGTGGAGCGGGCCCCGGCGCCGGTCTGATCCGCGCGAGTGGAGTAGTTCACAACGAGTTACCGGCCGCTCCGCGCCGCCGTACGCTCGGCCAATGAGCCACGCAACGGACGGAGCCCGTCGGGACCCACCCTGGGTGATGCGCACCTACGCCGGTCACAGCTCGGCCGCGGAGTCCAACGCGCTGTTCCGCACGAACCTCGCCAAGGGGCAGACCGGCCTGTCCGTGGCGTTCGACCTGCCCACCCAGACCGGCTACGATCCCGACCACCCACTGGCCCGCGGCGAGGTCGGCAAGGTGGGCGTGCCGGTGCCCCACCTCGGCGCGATGCGACGGCTCTTCGACGGCATCCCGCTCGCCACCATGAACACCTCGATGACCATCAACGCCACCGCGATGTGGCTGCTGGCGCTCTACCAGGTGGTCGCCGAGGAGCAGTCCGGCGTGGGGGAGGACGACCGCGCCCGGGTCCACCGGGCCCTGACCGGGACGACCCAGAACGACATCATCAAGGAGTACCTCTCCCGCGGCACCTACGTCTTCCCCCCGCAGCACTCCCTGCGGCTGACCGGCGACCTGATCGCGTACACGGTGCACCACCTGCCGCGGTGGAACCCGGTCAACATCTGCAGCTACCACCTGCAGGAGGCGGGTGCCACGCCGACCCAGGAGCTGGCGTACGCACTCTGCACGGCGGTCGCGGTGCTCGACACGGTCCGCGACTCCGGGCAGGTCGCGGTCGAGGACTTCCCCCAGGTCGTCGGGCGGGTGTCCTTCTTCGTCAACGCAGGTGTGCGGTTCGTCGAGGAGATGTGCAAGATGCGCGCCTTCGTCCGGCTGTGGGACGAGATCACCCGCGAGCGCTACGGCGTCCAGGACGAGCGGATGCGGCGGTTCCGCTACGGGGTGCAGGTCAACTCCCTCGGCCTGACCGAGGCGCAGCCGGAGAACAACGTGCAGCGGATCGTCCTCGAGATGCTGGGGGTGACCCTGTCCAAGGGCGCCCGGGCCCGCGCCGTGCAGCTTCCTGCCTGGAACGAGGCACTCGGCCTCCCCCGGCCGTGGGACCAGCAGTGGTCGCTGCGCCTGCAGCAGGTGCTCGCCTTCGAGTCCGACCTGCTCGAGCACGAGGACCTCTTCGAGGGCTCCACGGTTGTCGAGGCGGAGGTCGAGCGGCTCGCCACGGGCGCCAGGACGGAGATGGAGCGGGTGCAGGCGATCGGAGGAGCCGTGGCCGCGGTGGAGTCCGGCTACCTGAAGGAGGCGCTGGTCTCCTCCCTCGCGGCCCGCCGGGGACGCGTCGAGAGCGGCGAGGACCCGGTGGTCGGGGTGAACTGCTACCAGAGCACGGAGGTGTCGCCGCTGACGGTGGACCTCGACGCCGCGACGCAGACGGCGAACCCGGAGGCCGAGCGGCAGGCCCTCGAAGCACTCGAGCAGTGGAAGCGGCAGCGCGACGACAGCGCCGTCCAGAAGGCCCTGGCGGGGCTCACCGAGGCCGCCTCCACCGACGCCAACCTGATGGAGCCCACGCTGCAGGCCGTCCGCGCCGGCGCGACGACGGGGGAGTGGACCGACGCCCTGCGGACGGTGTTCGGCGAGTTCCGAGCCCCGACCGGGGTCTCCGGTGCCGTCGGTGCCGGTGCCGTCGGTGCCGGCTCCGAGCTGGCCCGCGTGCGCGAGGCCGTACGACGGACCGGGGATCAGGTCGGCCGCCGGCTGCGGCTGCTGGTCGGCAAGCCGGGACTGGACGGCCACTCCAACGGCGCCGAGCAGATCTCCGTGCGGGCCCGCGACGCCGGGTTCGAGGTGGTCTACCAGGGCATCCGGCTCACCCCGCAGCAGATCGTCGCCGCCGCGGTCGCCGAGGACGTGCACTGCGTGGGCCTCTCGGTGCTGTCCGGGTCCCACATGGAGCTGGTCCCCGCCGTGCTCGACGGCCTCCGCGCCGAGGGGCTCACCGACGTCCCGGTGGTGGTCGGCGGCATCGTCCCGGCCGCCGACGCTGCGAGACTGCGCGAGCTGGGTGTGGCCGCCGTCTTCACCCCGAAGGACTACGGCCTGACCGCCATCATGGCCGGCATCCTGGCCACCATCCGCGAGGCCCACCGCCTCGACTGAGGGAGCGGCGCGTTGCGACCCCTGGCTATCGTCGGCAGGGGACGACGACTGCTGGAGGTGGCGTGCGGGCACGTGCGACGGTGCTCGGCCTGGTGGCCGCGACGGCGTCGCTCGCGCTGCTCGCAGGCTGCGGCCCGGACCGCTCCGAGGCGAGCCGGCACCCGTCGGGACCCACGCCGAAGGTCGGCGGTCCGGTGCCCGCCCAGCACGTGCCCCCGCACCACCCGATGGACCGGCTCGAACGCCCGGTCGCCGCAGAGCTGGCGCGACACATCGCCGGTCAGGGTCTGACCCTGGGCTACCTCGACTGTCCGCACTGGGGCGGCGCCGTGCCGAGCCGGCTGAGCTGCCGGGGCTACGTCGACGGGGTGCTCGCTGCCGTGGCGGTGCGCCTGAGGGCCGCGGGCACGGGCGTCAGCTACGACGCCTGGCTGGCCGGGGGCGTGGTCGCCACCCGCCGGCTCGAGGGGCGGCTGCACGACGCCGGCTGGGTGCAGGTCGACTGCGGCGACGTGGCGGCCTACCCGGCGCTGACCGGGACCCGCATCGTGTGCCGGGTGGAGCGCGGGACCCGCCACACCTACCTGGTGGCGACCGTCAGCAGCCCGACCGGCATGGTGACGATCGGCGACTATGCCCCCACCGGATCGTAGTAGGGCAGACTCCTCGCATGGCCAGGGTGATCGTCGTGGGCGCCGGGGTGGTCGGGCTCTCCTGCGCCGTACGCCTCCTGGAGGCCGGTCACCGCGTCGACGTCGTGGCTCGCGACCTCCCGCTGGAGACGACGTCGGCGGTCGCGGCCGCGCTGTGGTACCCCTACCGCGCCCTCCCCTTCGAGCGGGTCACC
>JAICWH010000130.1 GCA_025934895.1 Nocardioidaceae bacterium
ATTCAGGACGCCGACGAATACCCCGTCGCGTTCGGCGACAATGGCGTGACACTCCGGACGCGTCAGCTTGCCGACGCGGGCGCCCGCCTTCATGATTCTTTTCGCCCTAACGGGATCTCCGCCAGCGATGGCAAGTGTGTTCGGATTGTCGGCAAACGCCGAAGCGATCACCTCGCAGGCGGGCTCGATGTCTGCCGGGGAGGTCGGCCGGATCGTGACGTGGTTCGTCGGTCCGCCCATTCCGCCCGGCGTGGCGGGCGAGGATCTGTGCGTCTCGTAGCGGTACTCCGGCGTCGAGTGCGTTGGTGATGGCTGCGTGTCGCAGGGAGTGTGGGCTGATGTGCCTCGGGATGCCGGCGACCGTCGCGATCCGGAGCACCATCCGGTAGACGTCTCGTCGGTCGATGGGCTTGCCGGAGGTCGGCCGCAGGATCAGTGGCCCGTCGGTGCGTTGTCCGCGGCGGGCCTCGAGGACCCGAAGGACCGGGACGGTGATGGGCATGGTGACGGGCTTGTTGCCTTTGCCGACCAGGTGCAGGACACGGTGGCCGCGCAGCGTGTCGGCGTAGTCCTCGATGCGGACGGCGGCGGCCTCGGAGGCGCGCAGCGCGTTGATGCCGAGCAGGAACGCTAGGGCTCCGTGGTGCACCGTGAGGGGTCTGGGCGACTTGGAGGAAGCGGATGAGCTCGAGCCGGTCGAGGCCTTGGGTGCGGGTCTCGTCGGCGTGGATCTTTGGTTAGTCGGGCGTAGACGGCCGGGTCGGCGGCGATGAGTCCGTCGATGTGCGCGAACCGGAAGAACCCTCGGACGCCGTGCAGCGTGGTGTTGATCGAGGAGTCCCGCAGCCCGGTGTCGTGCAGGTGGCGGATGTAGAGCTCGAGGTGGGCCCGCTGGAGCCCGACCAGCGGGTCCAGGCCGTTGGTCTCGCACCAGGAGAACCAGCGGCGGAGCTGATCGGCGTACAGCCTGTGGGTCTGCCCGGTGTACCGGGCCAGGTAGGAGACGGCCGGGAGCTGGGCAGGTGTCATCGCGTCGGGCTGGAACGGCAAGGCAATCGTGATGGTCATGGTGGCCCCCGACGATCTGGAGACCATGGCCTGGTCGCGGACCGCCGCACACGGCGAGGTCACCTCGACCTGGCGCTACTTGCTGGTCTGGGCGACGTCGTGGTCTCCGGTCACCCCTCCCCAAGTGACACATCTGACGCGGTGGAGAGACCGCGAGCCTGCACGTCCGTGAGCGACGGCGGATCGCGGCTGAGCCGGGTCGTCACTGCGACCCTAGGAGGTAGGGGTCGGTGATCTCACGGAGCGCGGTCAAGGCCTCTCGGAGCTGATTCATGCGCTCGGCTCCGAGGTGAGCACGCCACTCGGCCTCGATGCGGTCCTCCTCGGCGCGCACTGTCGGGAGGGCGGCCTCGGCGCGGGGAGTCATCCGCACCAGTCGCGCGCGCCCGTCGGAGGGATCTGGCACCCGCTGCACGTAACGGGCCCGCTCCAGCTTGTCGACCAGGGCCGTTGCTGTGTGCTTGGCGATCTGGGCACGTTCGGCCAGCACGCTGAGACGCGTGCCCTCGGTGTCGATGCCCGTCATGAGCCGACTCTGCGCGATGGTCACGTCGTCGAAGCCGGCCTCGTGCACGGCTCGGAAGATCCGGTCTCCGGCAGCGCGGGAGGCGATGAACATGAGCAGGCTGGTCGGCAGTTCCCGTGTCATCTAATCGGATACGGATCCCTCTCCGTCGCCATCCGGTAATGCCAGTCAGCGGCCGGGGTCTGCGACAGGCATTCGAGGGCGACCCGGCCGACGTGCTCGACGCATGAGGCGGCATGCACTGTTGCAACGCCAAGACTGTTGAAAGTGCCCAATGCCCCGGGCCGCTGCGCGGTTTACCGTCGCTTCCATCGATCTGTTACAGCGACCCGGAGGTCCTCATGGACGTCACCACCGAGCACGACGACTTTTCCCTCAGCCGTGTACCCGACAGTGCTCGCTACCACTGGATCTCGATCGCCGTGCAGCGATTCGGGATGCTGAGCACGCTGGCCAGCTTCCTGATCGGCGCGACTCTCGGCTTTGGGATGACCTTCTGGAACGCGGTCCTCGCGATCACGTTCGGCGCAGTGATCTTGGAGGTGCTGACCATCTTCACCGGCATCGCCGGCCAGCGCGAGGGTCTCTCGACCTCGGTGCTCGCGCGCTGGACCGGCTTCGGCCGTGCCGGGTCGTCGGTCATCGGCCTGGCGATCAGCATCAGCGCGATCGGCTGGTTCGGCATCCAGAACGCCGTCTCGGCTCAAGGGCTGGTCGGCCTGGTCGGCGTCCTGCCCCTCTGGCTGTGGGCACTGCTGTTCGGGCTCGCGGTAACCGCCATCGTCACCCTCGGGTTCGGCTCGATGGCCTGGACCGCCTACGTCGCCGTGCCGGCTTTCCTGCTGCTCGCGGGCTGGTCGATCGTCGTGGAGCTCTCCCGCCACAACGTCGGTGACCTGCTGAGCGCGGCACCGGCGGGGCCGCAGCTGAGCCTGCTGCAGGGAACGTCGATCGTAGCCGGCGGGTTCATCGTCGGTGCAGTCATCACCCCGGACATGAGCCGCTTCAACCGCTCGCCGGGCGACGTGGTCAAGCAGACCGTGCTCGGCATCACGTTGGGCGAGTACGTGATCGGGTTGATCGGCGTCCTGCTCGCCCTTGCTCTGCGCACCAACGACGTGATCGCGATCGTGACCTCGACGTCAGGGTTCCTGGGGACGCTCGTGATCGTTGCCGCCACGCTGAAGATCAACGACTGGAACCTGTACGCCGCCTCGCTCGGCATCGTTAACTTCGTCGACCAGGTGTTCGGCCGACGGGTGCACCGCGCGGCGGTGACCGTGGCCGTCGGCACCGTGGGCTCCATCCTCGGCGCCTTCGGTATCCTCAGCAGCTTCACCGACTTCCTCATCCTGTTGGGGGTCGTGTTTCCGCCGATCGCGGGCATCATGGTCGCGGAGTACTTCGTGACCCGCATCTGGCGCCCAGAGCTCGACGCATCCCGCGAGGCAGGCACACTGCCTTCAACCGCGCCGACCTGGGTTCCCGCCAGCCTGGTGATCTGGGCCAGCGCCGGCCTGATCGGCCACTACTTGCACTGGGGGGTGCCCTCCATCAACTCGGTCGTGGTCGCGATAGTCCTGTACGTCGCCGCGGCGGCACTCGGCCTGGTCCGCGGTGTCGGCCGGTCGAGCACCAACCCGACCGACACCCCCACCGCTACCCCGGTTCCCCTACCAATCTCAAGTCTCTGAGAGAAGGAAATACCACTCATGCTGAGACTCGGAATCGACGTCGGCGGTACCAACACCGATGCAGTTCTCATCGACGGCCAACGGGTCCTGGCGGTGACCAAAGCGTCGACCAGTGCGGACGTCACCAGCGGGATCGTGAACGCCATCGCCGACCTCAAGGCTGCATCGGCCTTCGACCCCGCCGAGGTCGCCGCGGTGATGATCGGCACCACGCACTTCATCAACGCCCTCGTCGAGGGCGATCAGCTCGCGCCGACGGCCGCCATCCGTTTCGGGCTCCCCGCGACGAGCGCCCTTCCGCCACTCGTGGACTGGCCCGAGCGGCTTCGGACGGTGATTGGCGGCCACAGCTACTTGTGCCACGGCGGCCACGAGTACGACGGCTCGCAGATCGATGCCTTCGACGAGCAGGAGTTCCGGGGGGTCCTCGACAAGGCCGTCCAGGCCGGAGCTCGTTCGTTCGCGATCTCCTCGGTGTTCTCGCCGGTTAACGCCGAGTTCGAGCTGCGGGCCGCCGAGATCATCGCCGAGCAGCTTCCGGGCGCTCCGATCAGCCTGTCCCACGAGATCGGCCGCATGGGCCTGCTCGGGCGTGAGAACGCCACGGTGATCAACGCTGCACTTCGCGAGCTGGCCGAGCGGGTCACCGCCGGACTGACCCGGTCCGTGAGCGACGCCGGCATCGACGCCCCCGTCTTTCTGAGCCAGAACGACGGCACGCTGATGGACGTCGACTACGCGCGGCGCTACCCGGTGGCGACCTTCGCGTCCGGTCCGACCAACTCGATGCGCGGGGCAGCGTTTCTGTCCGAGCTGCTGAGCTGCGCGGTCATCGATGTCGGAGGGACCACAACGGACGTCGGGATCCTTCAGAACGGCTTCCCACGCGAGGCATCCACCGACGTAGCCGTGGCACAGATCCAGACCAACTTCCGGATGCCCGACGTACTCTCGGTCGGCATCGGCGGTGGCAGCCTCGTCGGCGCCGACTCCTTGGCACCCGTAGTCGGGCCCAGCAGCGTCGGCTACCGGCTGACCCAGCGAGCACTCGTGTTCGGCGGCGACCAGCTCACCGCCACCGACATAGCGGTCGCCGCGAGCCTTGCCGACATCGGGGACACGAGTCGGGTGGCGCACCTGGACAAGGCGTTGGTGCGGGCGTCCCTCGACCACGTCGCCGAGCGGATGGCCGAGGTTGTCGACCGGATGCGGATCTCGGCAGACCCGATCCCGGTCGTGGCCGTCGGCGGCGGCAGCATCCTCGTCCCCGACCGGCTCGCCGGAGCCTCCGCCGTGGTCCGCCCCGAGCACTTCGCGGTGGCCAACGCCATCGGTGCGGCAATCGCGGAGGTGGGCGGAGAGGTGGACCGTGTCTTCTCGGTGACACCGGGGCAGCGCGACACCGTCCTCGACGAGGCCAGGCAAGAAGCTGTCGACCGGGCGGTCGCGGCAGGCGCTCGCCCCGGTTCGGTGCGAGTCGTGGACGTCGAAGAGGTCCCGCTCGCCTACCTGCCTGGAAACGCCACCCGGATCCGGGTCAAGGCCGTCGGACAGCTCAGCCTAGGAGAGAACCATGCGTGAGATCGAAGCGAAGAATCTGCCGGACATGGCGCGCGGCGCCGCGGTGCTGGGCACGGGCGGAGGAGGCGACCCCTACATCGGCCGGCTGCTGGCCCAGCAGGCGATCGACCGGCACGGGTCCGTGCCGCTGATCGACATCGAGGAGCTTCCCGACGACGCCGTGGTCATCCCCACCGCGTTCATGGGCGCGCCGACGGTGATGCTCGAGAAGATCCCGTCGGGATCTGAGCTCACGGGGGCGCTCCAGGCCGTGGAGCACCTGATCGGCAAGCAGGCGACGCACACGGTGTCGATCGAGGCCGGTGGCATGAACTCGATGATTCCCTTCGTCGCGGCGGCCGAGCTTGGGCTCCCGCTCGTTGACGCCGACGGCATGGGCCGTGCCTTCCCCGAGCTGCAGATGCTGCTGCCGACCCTGGGGGGGATCGCCGCCACACCGATGGCACTCGCTGACGAGCGGGGCAACATCGTCAGCCTGCGGACCGCGGACAACAAGTGGGCGGAACGCTTTGCCCGCTCGGCCACGATCGAGATGGGCTGCAGCGCGGCCGTGAGCCTCTACGTGCTCTCCGGCAAGCAGGTCAAGGAGTTCATGGTGCATGGCACGATGAGCCTGTGCCAGAGGATCGGCGCCGCCATCCGCGAGTCGGCGCAGGCGCACCTCGACCCGGTCGCGGCCGCGGCCGACTTACTCGACGGGCGTTGCATCTTCCGCGGCAAGCTCGTCGACGTGAAGCGCGGCACCGCCGGCGGCTTCGCGCGCGGCGAGGCGGTCCTGGACGGTCTGGCCGGCGACCTGGGGTCACGCATGGGCATCTCGTTCCAGAACGAGAACCTCGTCGCAGCACGCGACGGCGTCGTGGTCGCGAGCGTCCCCGACCTCATCTGCATCCTTGACACCGACACCGGCGAGCCGGTGACGACCGAGATGCTGCGGTACGGGCTCCGGGTCAGCGTCATCGCTGCACCGTGCGACCCTCGCTGGCGGAGCCCACAAGGGCTTGAGCTGGCCGGTCCGGGCTACTTCGGGTACGACCACACCTACGTTCCGGTCTGAATCCATGGCTGCGATCATCGGCTGGTGACACCCACCGGTCCGACGTCGAAGGAGCTGCGCAGATTCGCTGCGGAGCACGTCGACGCCCTGGCGGCCGGAGCCGCGCTATTGGGATCCGGTGGCGGTGGCGATGTCGCGGTGGCAGCACAGCTGCTCCGGCAGCTCCTGGGCTCCCGCAGCGTCCAGGTCGTTGCCGCTAAGAGCCTGGCCGCGGACGCTCTCGTCGTGCACGTCGGCGTCGTGGGGGCGCCCGACGTGCTCGCCGAACGGCTCATCGCACCGGAGGACTTCGCGATCGCGGCCCGGGCCGTGGTCGCCCAGGTCGGTGGGGAGCTGAGCGCCGTCGGAGTCATCGAGATCGGTGGCGTCAACGCGATGATCCCGGTACTGACCGCGGCCCAGCTCGGCCTACCGGTCGTCGACGGCGACCTGATGGGCCGTGCTTTCCCCCGCATCAGCCAGACCACACTGGCCCTCGCCGGCCACCGGGCAGAACCCTTGGCCGTGGTGAGTCCTGCATTCGACACCGTGATCGTGTCGACCTGTTCGGCGAAGGTTGCGGAGTCGCTCGTCGCCTCATGCGTAGCCGCGATGGGCGGAGCCGCCGCCTTGGCTCTTTATCCGACGACCGCGACAGTGCTCGCGGCCGTCGGTGTGCCCGGCAGCCTAAGCTCGTGCGTGAGACTGGGCGGCAACTACCTTACCGCGCCCTCGGGAACCATGGAACTGGCCGACCAGCTCGGAGGGCGACGCGTCTTCGAGGGACGGGTCGAGGAGCTCCTTCCGCGAAACGGCCCGATTCCGGGGAGCATCACCCTGGGCGACCACGGGAGCGGGTCGACGGTTCGCATCGACTACCTCGACGAGTTCCTCGCCGTCACGATGGACGGCACCACGCTCGCCTCCACCCCTGAGGTCATCGTCGCCCTCGACCCGAGAACTCGGCAGCCGCTGCGTACCGACCAGATCCGGTTGGGACAGACCCTGGTCCTGTTGACCCTGCCCGCGCTGCACCAATGGCCTGACGGAGCGCGGACCGTCGTCGGCCCCCCGGCATTCGGCCTCGACCTCGAGCTGGTGCCCCGATGAGCGGCCCTCCGCGCGTGGCGGACCTGCTCATGGATCCTCTCCTGGAGGGTGTCGTGACCGTGGCCGGTGCCGCGGGCCTGGAGCGTCTCGTCGAAGACGTGCACTGGTACAACGGCGCCCTCCATACGGTCGCTCGGCACCTGGTCATCTGCAGCGAGTCCTACGCGATACCGCCGTACCGCCTCGACGCCCTCATCAGGCGGACGCAGGAAGCCGGCGCCGCGGCCCTGCTCGTCATCGCCGGACCCGTGCGTCCACTGCTCTCCAGCGTCCGCCTCGCCGACCGGCTCGAGATTCCGGTGTTGTGGCTGGCGAACGACGACCCGGTCCAGCTGGTGCAGGAGCTGACCGCGACGGTGCGAGCTCCCGAACAGGTGCGGGCCCGGACCGTGGAGCGGCTGCTGGGCCGACTCAGCGCGAAACGCAGCGGCCACGACATCCTCCTCGCCGCGGAGTTGGTGCTGCGGGCGCGGCTCTCGCTCGTGACTCCCAACGGCACCGGCATCCTGGGCGACTCCGTCGAGCTCGACCCCGGCCTGCATCTTGACCAACCAGTGCCCCAGCGCAGCGCCCACCTGCTCGTCCATCCGGTGCTCGACCCTGACCTCAACCGGCTGGCCGCCGCCTGGCTCGCCTGTCCCTATGAGCGCGCCGCCGATTCGCGGCTCGACGTGCTGGCGGTGGGGCTGGCGATGACCGAGCCGTTCGTCCGGTCCTGGCTGGCCGGCCAGCGCGCTCAAGCCGACCGCGACACCGTGTTCCAGGCGCGCCTGCTCGCCGAGATCGTCGCGGGTGGGGACTCGGTGAGCCGCGACGCGGTAGAGGGCGCCGTGTCTCTGGGCTGGCGGCTCCAGGACTGGCACGTCGGGCTGCACGTCGTGTCCGAGGACCCAGGAGCGGCCGGCAAACCGGAGGCCGTGATCGAACAGATTCGGGCCGGCCTCGAGGAGCATCGGGTGAGCACCGTGACCGCCGTCGACCGGGGTGACGGCTGGGCGATGTGGACCAGCGACCCCTCCGAACCGGGGCCCGAGGACGCCCGCAGCCTGCTACGCGCCCTGCGCCTGGTGACCGCCGCTCTCCCCCGCGAGTGGAGCCTCGCCGCCGGGATCGGCCGCCCGCACCCCGGCCCAAGCGGACTCGCCGAAACCCTCTCCGAAGCCAGGGATGCCGCCCATCTGGCAAGAAGCCACGACTTCAGGCCCTCGGTCGAACACTCCGACGAACTCGGCGTCGCTCGGTTGCTGGCGACCTGGCAACGCTCAGAGGTCACGCGGGCCTTCGCCGAGACAGTCCTCTCACCGTTGCGGGACTCGACGCACGCTCACCTGCTGACCACCCTGCGGGCCTACCTGGAGAGCGGCGGCTCCATCGTCCTCACCGCGCAGGCGCTGGGTGTGCACCGCAACACCGTGTCCACACGGGTCCTGCAGATCCGGGACCGCATCGGCGTCGACCTCGACGACCCGAGCCAACGACTCGCGCTGCAGGTGGCCTGCCGCGCGCTTGGTGTCTGACCGGCGATGCACCAGGCACAACACGACCCTTCGAGACCGACGTTGTGCCCATTCCCACTCGGTGCGAGCAGTTCGTACGCTCCAAGGACACCCCACTGAAGGAGCCCAGGATGCACATCCGAGTCGTCGTGCCCGCCATCGGAGAGACCCTCATCGAGCACGTCCGCAGCGAAGTGGCGGGTTGGGCCGCCCTCGACACCAAGGTTGACGTGGTGTCGCTGACCCGAGGCACCGCGAGCATCGAGTCCGAGTACGACGAGGCGCTCGCCGCCCCCGGCATTCTCGATCGGATCGAGGAGGCAGCCTCCGACGGCGTCGACGGAGTCTTCATCACCTGCTTCGGCGACCCCGCGGTGCACGCGGCTCGCGAGATCATCAACGCCCCGGTCGTCGGCGGCTTCGAGCCGGCCATGCTGATGGCGCTCAGCCTCGGCGAGAATGTCGGCATCGTCACCGTGCTGCCCAACGTGGTCCCGATGCTCAACTCGCTTGCGCGTCGCTACACCATCGAGCGTCGCATCGGCACCATCCGCGTCATCGACCTCCCCGTGCTCAGCCTCGTGGACCGCGTGGCGATGCTCGACCGGTTGTTCGAGCAGGCCTCCGACGCGGTCGCCAAGGGCGAAGCCGACGTCATCGTGCTCGGCTGCACCGGCATGGTCGGCGTCGCAGCCGAGCTGCAGGACCGGCTCGCGGCCAACGGACGCGCCGTGCCCGTCGTCGACCCGACCGGTGCCGCCATCACGTGGCTGGAGAGCTCGGTGCGACTCGGCCTGACCCCGAGCCGCACGACGTACATGCCCCCGCCCGCCAAGGACCGTTGCGTCTGAGCGAGGTCCCAGCGACGCTACGCACCTACCCGGGCCCGGGGTTCCCCGGCGCTACGGTCGTCGTCCGCGCTCAGGCTGGCCTCAACCCAGATCTCTACCAGCTGCTCGCCCACGCCACGGCCACGGACCTGCCCGAGGCCACTCTCATCTACGCCGACGGACCACCGCAGCCACGGACACACCACGTCCGGCATCGACACATCGACCTGCACGTCCACCATCTCGAGCTCGACCAGCCACCCAAGCAAGTGCTTCGCGACCTGGCCCACCTCGCCGCCCACGTGGAGGGCCAAAGGACCCAAGGCGAGACGAGCAGCCAGACAACAAGACGATCGTCAACCCCAGCGACTCCTCACTAGACCCAGGCGATCTTGCTACCACTGCTGCGATGGGCGCCGTAACCTCAGTCGCATCCTCGTCCGGAAGCACGCCCGCATCCCGAGGAACGTGATCGAGGTGTCTGCCACCGTCGCCGAGATCTCTCGATCACGAGGGCTCGAGCCGGGTCGAGCCCCCAGGTGGTGCAGGCTCGCGACGTGGTGGCTTGACCTCGCCGCAGCGACGCGGTGACCGCATGGACCGGCTCCTCCCTGGTCGACAAAGCATGTCTGACCTCTGGGTTATGCGGACTAGCGACAAGGACCGATCCCATGAGTCGCGGCCTGTGTCG
>JAICWH010000033.1 GCA_025934895.1 Nocardioidaceae bacterium
CCTCTGAGTTGTTGCTCGAAGTAGTGCGGCTCGGTGAGGATGTCCACAACCAGGTTCCCGTCACCGTCTGTGCGAAGCTCACCCGCGGCCCGCATGTCGTAGATGAACCCCTCGGGGGTCGAGAGGATGACGCGCTTCCCCGTAAGCGACGGTTCCGCCGACGCTGGACGGTGCTTTCGGTCCGGTGGAACACCGAAGTACGGATACTTGGCCATGTGCCCTCCTTCCGACCGGCTTAGGCTAGCTGCGACGTCACCGTCGATGCTGTCAGTTGGCATGCGCCCTAGCCACGACGAACGGATGGTCGCTCGTCCACCGCACCAATGAACTGCGCTCTCGCGTGTAGTTGCTGAAGCCAACCCCGTGGCTACCAAAGATCCAGTCGATCTGGGCGTGGCTAGGAGGGGTGCAGCGTCGGCCCGCTCGAGTCCCGTTCGCTGAGGTCATTAGTTGCCGGTCGGTCAGCCGGCAGAAGACGTCGTGTCGGTCGTTCATGTCGCCTGTCACGACTACCGGCGAGGCGCCTCCCGCTGCCGCCTGGCGGACGAGCGCCCCCTCTAACCCGACCGCGACTGCCCTCCAGTGCCCCTGGTGGTGGTATTGATGAGTATCAGCGGGGTTGTGGACGTTGAGGAACATAGTCGTTCTGCCCGTGCGGCGGTCGATCAATCGCAGGACCGGCATCCGCCGATGGTGGCCGTCGAAATAGGGGATCGACAGGGTGCGCGCCGACACGAGCCGGAAGCGGTCACGCCGCCAGGCGATCGCGTTCTCGGTATCGCCGGGAGCTGACCAGAGGGCATAGACGCTTCCGACCCGGCGCTGGAACGAGCGGTACTGCGGTCGCTGGAACTCCTGTAAGCCGACGACGTCGACGCCGTACTTCTCCAGCATCGTCACGACCCCGGCGGTGCGGGCTGTCCCCGACGCCATCCACGACTCGTTGCCTCCCGGCCCCGTGTGACTGTCGCCCAAAGTGTTGAAGGTGGCGACCGTGAACCAGTCGGAACCCGAGGACGCATCCGCGGGCTGGATGGCCGTCAGGTCCGGTCGGCCGATGTGCTGTGCGAGCCAGGGGCTCGGGTTGACCGAGTCCTGGTAGATCGACCCGCCGTGCGGGTGCACCTCGAAGTGCAGGTGGCATCCCGTCGCGTTTCCGAGGTCACCGACCTCACCGATCTGCTGGCCGGCGGACACCTGCTCACCGTCGTGGACCAGCACAGCGCGCATGTGCGCGTACCACGTCGTCAGCTGACCGATCCCGGTGCTCACCTGAACCAGCCAGCGGCCGGCCCACCCTTGGTCGGTGCGGATGATCACCGTGCCGCCGGTCGCGGCCAGAACCGGCGTGCCGCACGCCACGGACAGGTCGGTCCCGGTATGCATCCGCGCCCAGTGACCCCCGCGCCCTCCGTAGTTGTGCTGGTCGACGTACGACGCCGAGCGAGGCAGCGGGAAGACTACCGGCCCCGTCGCGACCGTGTCGGCCGTCGCGCAGTCATGGGCGGTCCCTAACGTGAACGACGCGTTCTCCACTCCCGGCGAGCCAATCGAGCTGGCCAGCAGTTGTCGCGCCCGGACCTCGTCGTCCGCGTAGGCGTCCGGGTACGCCGAGCGCTGCACTTCCTGCGCGGCCGCCGTCACCGGCATGCTCTGCCAGCCGTGAACCTTCAACAGGGCCGCATAGAACTTGTCGGCCGACGTGGCCGGGTCCATCAGGTCCTGCAGGTCACCCCACCACGGCCACTGCTGCTGGAAGATCCCCACCGACCCGTGGTCACTGCCCACCGCCTCGTGCGGCAGGTCGAGGGACTGGCTCACTCTGGACTGCAGCACGGTGATGTCGGGGCCTTTGCCGTCGTTGGCGTAGTTGGTGAAACGAGACTCCTGGCTCGCCACCGCGAGCGCGATGACGATCCCCTGCGATGGCACACCGAGCCGGCGGCCCTCCGTGATCACGGTTCCCGCGTTGGCCCGCTGGGCTGCGCCCAGCCCCCGGGCGCCAGCTCCTCCGACCGCCATCGGGGCGGCCTGCACCTCCGATGCGCAGCCACCCGAGCCGCTGTCGGTCGACAGCCCCATCATGGCCCCGAACATCGACACGACTCCGATCGCGAGGCATCCCAGGATCGCAACGATGGCGAGGGCGGCCGCAACCGTCGAGGGCTTCATCCCAGCGCACCCCGCCCACATCCGGTGAAGCTAGACCGCACTGTCCGCATCCTCGGAGCCTGGCCGGTACAGCAGATAGACCTCTTCACCGTCGACCCACTCGGGCTCGATCGGCGGGAGTGGCTCCGACTCCGGGGACGGGAAGCGGGGCGACTGGTACTCCTCCGACGCGTCGGCGAAGGAGCCGCCCACGGGCCCAGTCGGGATTGCCTGACCTTGCGAGGGTGGCCGCTGGCTCGGGATCCGCGGCGCCTCGATCGCAGGCGGCGAGTGTGGTGATGCCACATCGGGCTCGGAGACGGGTGAGTGTGCTTCGACCCGGTCCGGAACCGGTCCCCCGTCATCCTCACCCAGCGCGTCGATGGTCGCCGCGGCGGCGACGTTACCCGAATAGGCCGCGACCCCGGCGGCTACGGTCTGCTTCGCCAGCGAGCCAGTACGTCGCGCCGCGCCCCCGATGGCGCCTGCCGCACCACCCACCGGGTCGACCACGCTGTGTGGCGAGACCATCATCGTCAACCGGTGGAACGGCTTGAGCGCGATCCACATCACGAAGCCGAACAGCGGCATCAGCGCCAGCGCTAACCAGCCTGGGACCCCCGACGCGGGGTCGAGGATCAGGCCGAGCACCCGGATCGTCACTGCCGCTCCGATCCCGAAGATGACGGCGTTGACCAGTGCCGCGCCGACCGTGCGGCCGATCCCAACCACCAGGCTGCGGCCGGCGGGAAGGACGCCTAGCACTGCGAACGCCGGGAACATCATGACCGCCAGCCGCACGACGAGGAAGGACCCGAGCAGCAAGAGCGCGGACATCAGCAGGAACGGCAGGGCAAGGACGCCGGCTATGGTCGCCAGCACGGCGTAGCCGATCCGCGTGTCAGATCGCTTGCCCTGCAGGTGCTCGTACGCCGACGGATCATTGGCCTTGATCTGCCCGGCGAGCTGCTTCCACTGCGCCTGCTTCGCCTCGATGATCGCCTTGCCTCGGGTCGGATCCTGCTCGACGCTCTGCGCCTCGCGCCAGGTCAGCGCCTGCGCCTTGAACAGGGCAGGCCCGTACTTCTTCGCGGTCGCGCTGTCGTCTGAGCCCAACGTGCCGGCCAGCCAGGACTTGTAGAAGATCGACTCCTGAACGTTGGAAGCGACCGCGACGGACGGGTCGACCTGCCGACCCTGGCGGTCGATACCCTGGACCACCGACCCGAGGGTGCTCGTGACGGCCTGGTCGGTGAAGTGTCCGGCCTCCAGGGGCCACCGAAAGATGGCCGTGGCGAGCAGCACCACCATCAGCGCCCACCCGATCGAGGCGGCGGTCGTCGCCAGCGCGGACCGACGGGCCTTGAGCAGGATCGCCAGACCTAGAAGCGCGATCACCGCCGGCACCCAGGTGGCGAACAGGCTGCGGTGCAGCGAGCTTGAGATGGCCTTGACGACCGGGTCGAACACGGACAGGAAGGTCGGCTTGAACGCCACGTCCGTGATCGACGCCGTGAGCGCGCACAGGGAGATCGGGATGTTGACGAGCCAGTTGCTCAGCGCCGTCCCCATCACCGCGTCCGGGTCGCGCGCGGCGTCCGGGCCGCATCCCAGGTCGTAGGTCCGCCACCGCAGACCCGCGTAGCCGTACTGCTCGTAGATCGTCGTCGCCGCACCCATGGCAAAGGGGTCCTCCTGCCTGGGCAGCGGGTTCGGCGTCTTCTCGAAGAACGCGGCCAGTCCCTGTCCGGGCATGTCGGGAGTGGGCGGGTTGGTGCAGTCCAGCCCCGGGAAGGCCGCCACCATGTCTGCGGAGGCCGAATCGACGGGAAGCGTCATCAGAAGAAGGCAGACGAACGGCAGGAACCACACCATGCGACGACCCATCACGAGGGGTCCATCCGTGAGAGTGACTGAGCCGACCGGTCTCCCAACGCCTTCACGCGACAGCCATCTCGCTGTGCCGACCCGCCGTGGTGTTCAAGGCCTCCAGCAGGCTCGGGTTCGCGGTCAGGTCCACGCGGATCTTGTCCACGTTGCCGTCGACGTCGCGCATCACGAACTCGCGGAATCCCGCGGACCCTCGACCCGCCGACAGGCTGGCCAGTGCCCGCTCGTATCCGACCCCCGTCGGGACCCTGAGCATCCGTAGGCCGTCACGCGCAGCGTCCTCGTCCTCGATCCTCCCCACGAACGCCGCCGACATGAAGTTGGCGACGTCCATGCCGAGCACGTCCGACGGGTTCTGGGAGGCGGCGAGCACGCACGTGTTCCACTTGCGTGAGTCGCGACCCAACCGGGTGAACAGCGCCCGGCCCGCGGACCAGTCACCCAAGAAGTGGGTCTCGTCAAGAGCGACCAGCTTGCGTGACTCCATGGCGCGCCCGTAGACGGCCCGCGTGGCGTACCACGACGCCAGATGCAGCAACGGCACCGCCAGCTGCTCCGAGGTCGACCAGTGGTCACGCGCCACCGTGCGGGGCGGCAACACGAGACCGGGCATCGTCAGCACCGTCAGCGTCGCGTCCAACCGGTCCCCGACTTGGTCGGCGTTCGGGAACAGCAGCCGCGACAGCGGCAGGTCGGCCATGTCCCGCAGATAGTTCGCCACCACCCGGCCGTGCCGCTCCTTGAGCTGCTCCAGCTGCTCGACCACATCCCACAACGACGCCGACGGGTCACCGCGCGTCGCTCGTACGGCGTCCGAGATGACCAGCGAGGTCGTCGGGATCTTGTCAAGCGACGGTGGAAGCAGCATCTTCACGACATCGATCGCCAGCAGCTTGCGGTCCTGCGCCGCCAACACCTCCGCCTCGACGAACGCGTCGTCGGTGGCGAACGCCTCACGACTCGGGCGCGCCACGACCGCGAACGGGTTCAAGGTGCCGCTCGCGGCGGTCGTGAGGTCCAGGTGCTCGGCATATCCACGGAGCTCCGGCAGCTGCGCGAGCCGCGCAAGCGGACCGGACGGGTCCAACACGACCGACGGGATGCCCCGTCGTACCGCCTCATACACGATCTGACCGAGCAGCACGCTCTTGCCGGCGCCCAGGCCACCGACCACCGGCACGAGGCCCGAGGTCTCCCGCTCCTCGGTGGCGTAGTGAGTGTCGAACATGACGGCCCGGCGCGACGAACCCGCGGTGTAGCCGACATATGGCCCCCGGCGGTCCCCCACCTGACTCGACGCCATCGGGACACCGGCGGACATGTACAGCACCGGCAGCCGCCGACGGTAGGCAGAGGTGGACACCGGCTCGCCCGGGATGAACTCCCGCAGCAGCCCGTACTGCCCCTTCGGGTGCTCGATCGAGACCCGCCGACCGCGGTAGGACGCCGTCACCTTGCGGACCCGCTCCAGGCACTCGTCCTCGGTCGGCGCCGACACCGCGAGGCGGAACCAGCCATGCACCCGGGCAGCGGCCACATCCACCCCGCGGCTCATCTGGTCCTCGACCTGACGGGCCTGAGAAGCCTGACGGTCCAGCGCCAACGGCTCGTCCAGGTCATGCTCACGGTAGTGCCGCTGCATGTCCCGCACCACCAGCAGCTTGCGCTGGATCTGCTGCCGGGCCTGCCCGCCGGACAAGACGTCGAACTGAGCAGACCACTCCACCGGGAACGGCAGCCGGTCCGTGTGCGCCAGCCACGGCTCGTGGCCCGGGTCCGGCGCCTCGATCTCCTCCACCCGGCCCACCGACATCACCGCGACGTGCCTCTCCACGGCCGACCTCGTGCCGTGACCCGTGACTTTCACCGTTCGTGCCAGCGGCGCCGCCGCATAGTCGACGTCGTCGGTGAAGGCATGCAGGTCCTCCTGCTGCCACGAGCCGTCGTCGACCGCAGACAGGTGACCAGGCGCATTCAGCCCCAGGCCGATGGAGCGGCGAAGCAGCCATTCCATCTCCTGTGAGGTCGCCGAACGCCCGTCCATGCCGGGGAGCGCGACCGTCTCCGTTACCCGTTCCACCGCGGGCAGAAGCCGCGAGTACTCGAAGTAGCTCGGGTGTCGCCACAGCGCCGAGGAGAGTCGTTGCGTCGCAGACCTCGAGGAGACCCGCACCCCGAGGAACACCTTCTTCTCGGCCATGGTGTGCTGCCGGAGGTGCTGCTGCACCTCCACGAGATGGTCCGCCCAGGACAGTCCGGCAGGCGTCGCCAACGGGGTCGGGGTGAGTCGGTCCAGGTTGCGTGCCCACTCCGCCGCCGGGTAGGGGCTCGTCGTGACACGAAGGTGCAGCCGATGCCCCGCCAACCAGGCGAGCACATCCCCGAGGCCGTACAGCACCTGCTCGCGCTGCGTGTCGGACCGGAACGCCCACGGCTGCGTCGGCAGCACGAACCAGGCCCAGGCCTCCCGAGACGTGAAGCACAGGTTGTTCTCGATGTTGCGCAGTGCCAGACCGGCTCGGGTCACGGACTCGCCGTTTCTGATGAGACTCACCACCAGGGCTCCACATTCCTCACTCGGACCGATGAGGCGCTGACTCGCACGGGACGCGTCGGCTTCGGTGGGCGGGGCGCGGACACCTCAGCCCGAACCAGGTGCCAGACACTCGCAAGGGGACGCTCGTGGTCGATCACCCCGGTCAACGCGTACGTCGCGAGGATGCTGAGCACGAGCTCCCACACCGGTGGCAGGCTCACCGACATCGGCAGCACCGCCTCGACGAGGAGGACACTCGTGAACAGGACGACCCAGATGCCGTAGGCGGAGTACCTCGCAGACCACGGAAGCGTGAGCCCCCGTGGCCCCAGCCACACCGCGTCCACCCGGTAGACCTCATCATCGGGTCGAAGGCGCACGCCTCAGCCCTTGAACACGAAGTTGACGATGCTGCCAGCGAAGCCGTAGAAGACCGCGGCGCCAGCAATCACCCCGAGGCCCAGCATCACGTTCGTGATCGTCATCGCGTTCTGGCTCATCTGACCCTTGCGAGCGCTCGCGATGATGCCGATCCCGATCACCAGCAACACGATGGGAATGATGTTCCGAACCGCCCAGCCAACCACCCCCTGGGAGTTGATGTTGGGGCCGGCCGCAATGACGATCTCGACGACTGCGTTCGACATGACCTACCACCTCTCGAGGTTGCCCCGGGAGGTGACGGCTACTGCAGCCGCTTGCCTCGAAGGAGCGCTGACAGTTGTATGTACTCTCAACCCGACGGCCTGCCGTCGATGGCTCGACGCGCCGTAAGGTCCGACTGAAGATCTGGGAAACGCAGGCCGACCCCCGTGCGACCCGTGGTGACTCGAGGCGACCGCTGACGGCAACGACACCAGCCGAGCGCCTACCGGGCAACTGCCGAACGGCGGAGCCTGAGCGCGGAGCGCGCCTGACGAGATGCCCCAAACAGGTGCACCGAGGTTACGGATCAGAGGGTTGGGGGTTCGAATCCGTCCGAGCGCGCACTGTGATGTCTCGAGACACCGTTGACAGGTGTCTCGGGACATCGTTTCACTTTCTGCGCGCTTTGGTGCTGGTCCGGGCAGGACTCCGCGGGGTTAGTGGTCGCGGGTGGGTCCAGGGTCAGCTCGCGGAGGAGCTTTCCGGTGTCGCGGTTAGTGGACCTAGCTGTGGAGGTCGTGGACGAGCAGGGTGATCCGGGTGCCGGCGAGGAGTCGGCCGAGTCCGATGTGGTGGAGTCGGCTGCTGTGGCGCAGGGTGACGGTGCCGCTTGTGTCGATGCGGTCGTGGTGGACTCGCGGACCCGCCATGTCCAGGGGGCGGAACTCGATGGCGGCCGCCTCGGGCGGAAACCGTCCCCCCGTTCGGTTCGAGGATCGAGGCACCGGGGTCCGCGGCGGGCCTAGGCAGGCCGGCGACGGCACGGCCAGCAGCGGCGTTGCCAGGCGGCCACCCGAGGTGGTGCCGAATCGAGTTCCGCGAGGCATCTGGTCCGCCCGTCCGCAGATCTCCCGCTCCCTTGCTGGCGAGGCACGCAAGGTTTAGCGTGCGAAGTGCGTCGCACCCGTTATCTGTTCGCTCGTGGAAGGGAAGATCGTCATGGCCTACGCCGTGATCCGTAACTACAAGGGTGCAGGTCCGCTCATCGACGGGTTGCAGCAGCGATCCGATGAGGTGGAGCAACTGATTCGGGACATCCCCGGCTTGGTTCACTACGTCTTGGTTCGCTCTGACGACGGTGGGTTCAGCGTCAGCGTGTATGAGAATCAAGAAGGCGCGGAGGAGTCCGTTCGACAGGCCCGCGATTACGTCCAGAAGAACCTCTCCGAGGTTGCGGTTGCGCCAGAGGTGCTTCAGGGAGAAGCGGTCATCCACCTCAGAAGTTGAGCACCAACGCGGCTGCTGAAGAGGACCTGAGCCTGTTTACTGGCGTTGCCGTCGACGCGGACCCGCACCTCGTTGTCGTCAGTGCGTCGACCACCATTGGTCAACGTGTGGGTGGGCTAGACCTGCGGGCGGTGAGCCTCCCCAGAGGGTTCCCAGTCCCCTACTTTGAGGTCCGTCACCTCGACTCCGAGCGGGCAGCCGAGGGGTCTCGGTACCGCCTCGTGCACCTTTGCGCATCGGGCACCCGTTCGAGTCGAGAGGACCCACCATGAACGACACTTCACGACGCAGGTTCCTCGGTGTCGCCGCAGCAGGCGCGGCCGTGGCCGGAGCCACTGCGGTCATCCCCCGCGCCACTTTGGCCGGCGAGACGCCCCGCCGTGCGCGCAGCACCACCGAGTCCGTCGTCGCCTACGTCAGCGACGCCCGCGGCAGTGAACTCACCCTGCTCGTCGGCGAGCAGGAGGTCGTTGTTCACGACCGGGACCTGGTCTACCGCCTGCTCAACGCAGCCGGGAGGTAGCCATGTCCTCCCACCGCGAAGCCCCCGAGACCTCTATGGACCCGGTGGCCGACAACACCGACGTCTACGCCTTCGTCAGCCCCGACCGTCCCGACACCGTCACGCTCATCGCGAACTTCATCCCGTTCCAGAAGCCGGACGGCGGTCCGAACTTCTACGAGTTTGGTGAGGACGTTCGCTACCAGATCCATGTCTCCAACCGAGGCACAGCCGAGTCGGACATCACCTACCAGTTCCGGTTCTCCACCCGCGTCCGCAACGAGGACACCTTTCTCTACAACACCGGACCCATCACGAGCATCCACGACGCCACCTGGAACCGTCCGCAGCGCTACACCGTCACCCGGGTCAGCCATGGACACCAGGCGGTCCTCGGAGACTTCCTCTGCCCGCCCTGCAACATCGGGCCACGCAGCACTCCGGACTTCCGCGCGCTGTCCGAGCAGGCGACCCACGTCTCGCGCGGCCGGCGGTTCTACGCCGGCCAGCGGGCCGACGGCTTCTTCGTCGACCTCGGCAGCGTCTTCGACCTGGGCACCCTGCGTCCGTTCCAGCACCTGCACCTGATCCCGAGCGCGGACGCCATGGGGGTCGACGGGCTCAAGACCTACAACGTCCACTCGATCGCCATCCAGGTGCCCATCAGCGAGCTGACCCGGCACGGGAACCGGCCCACCGACCCGATGCACGCCGACGCCGTTATCGGTGTATGGGCCAGCGCCAGCAGGCGGACGTCGCGGATGCTGGACCCGAAGACGCGCGGTTGGGTCGGTCACGGACCCTGGCGGCAGGTTTCGAGGCTGGCGAACCCCCTGTTCAACGAGGTCATCGTCCCGATGGCGGAAAAGGACCAGTGGAACAGGCTGCCGCCGCGCGCCGACTCGAGGTTCGCCAAGTACGTCAACCACCCAGAGCTCGCCCGCCTGCTGCCTGCGCTCTATCCCGGGGTGTTCCCGCACCTGGCCGCCTACTCCAAGCCACGCGCGGACCTGCACGCGATCCTGCTCACCGGCATCCCGTCCGGCGTCGTCCCGGGCTTCCAGAACTACACCGGCGCGGTCGAGGCGGACCTCGTCCGGCTCAACGTGGCGGTCCCCCCGAGCGACCAACCGAACGCACTTGGGCTGGTTGCCGGCGACCCCGCCGGGTTCCCCAACGGTCGCCGGGTCTTCGACGACACGACGACCGTCGAGCTGCGGGCCATCGCGGGACTCACCATCCCGCTGGTCGACCCGTCGTACAGCCCGGACGCCGCCGCCGGCGGAATCACCGACGGCACGAAGAACGAGAACCCGCCCTACCTCGACAGCTTCCCGTACCTCGGCTTCGCCAACGGCGGCTACCAGACGATGCCCGGCACGTCCGCCGTCTCGGGCGGTCTATGAACACCGGCCACGACCACAACCGCGACCCTCTCGAAGAGGACGAGCACCCGGACCATCACGAGGACCCGGACCACGTCCACGGGCACCGAGAGAACCCGTGGGCCGGCCAGGGCGCGGTCCTGCTCGACATCGGTGGTGACATTGGTGCGCTCGTGGTCAAGATGCCCCCAGAGATGATGGACGTCGAGGTCGAGATCCGGCAGACCCAGGGCGGGGCCGGCGCAACCCGGCATCATCCGCACGTCGCGGTAGTCGCACGGCGCGTCGGGACCAAGACGGTGCCCTCGCTGGTCTACCCCGAGCTCCGAACCGGGTCCTACGATCTCTACGAGAAGGGCACCGACCTGGTGCAGATGACCGCACACGTCAAGGGCGGGTCGGTGACGCAGGCGACCTGGCCGGCTCCTCCACCAGAACATGACGCCAAGGTGAAGTCCGCGGGCCCCGACGGGACCGCCTGAGCTTCGCAAGCAGGGAGCGTCAGAAGGTCCGCCCAGGGTGTGTGCATGGAAGTCTCCTGACGGCACCGGCATGTCGGTCAGTTGTCGGATGGAGAGCTGGGTCTCGGTTCGGGGGGGTAGTGGTGCCTCATGCCGACCGTTGGTGAGTCGCGCACGGGTGTTTGATGGGGCCGCAGGGCCGGTCGGGGGTCGTGGATACTCACTCTGCGACCGGGGCGGAGGGTGGTCGCAGGACTGCGAACATGTCGGTGATCTGGAGGTGGTCGACGCTGAACCGGTACGTCGCAGCTGGACGGCCGCCGGAGCTGCCGGATCGGGTCGTCTCGCCGGTGGGTTCGATGATCTGGCGGCGCAGCAGCACGCGCTGCAGGTTGGTGACGGTGACGTCGTGTCCGAGCGCCGCGACGTAGACGGCCCGCAGCTCGGAGAGGGTGAACATGGGCGGCGCCAAAGCGAAGCAGATGTTGGTGTAGCTGAGCTTGGCGCGCAGCCGCGCGAGGGCGGACTGGGTCATGGACGCGTGGTCGTAGGCCATCGACGGCAGGCCCCGGGCCGGGTGCCAGGCTGTGTCGGCGGGCAGCGCGGGGTCGAGCCCGAGAGGAACGAGGCCGAGGTAGACCGTCCCCAGGACCCGGCCGGTCGGGTCTCGATCGGGATCGCTGCGGGTCTCGACCTGCTCGAGATGGCCGATGTGTCGGATGTCGACCTTGGTGGCGAGCTGGCGCCCGATCGAGGCGCCGAGCCGCTCGTCGCGCCGGAGTGGTCCGCCCGGCAAGGCCCACGACCCGGAGAACGGCTCCAGCGACCGCCGCCACAGCAGGATCTGGAGGCTCCGCCGTGCGCGGGTTCGGCCTCCCGCGAGATCAGCGGTCCCGGAGGGGGCCGCCTGCTGACGGGTGGTGTCGCGGACCTGCAGGACGACGGCGAGGGCGTCGTGCCGGTAGGGCTCGGCGCCGCGGTGCGTGGTCACAGAGGGAATGCTATGGTGGACACCATGTTTTTGCCTCTGGGGCGAAAACAGGAGGCGAGGGCACATGCTCGACCAGAGGGCACCTGATCCGTTCCCGACCGCACGTGACGAGTCGGCGTGGACCCTCGAGGACTGGGCCGGCTGGCGGGATGAGGTGCGCTTCCTGGCCGGTCTTCGTGACGCGGTGGTCCTGGCTCACAACTACCAGGCACCCGAGATCCAGGACGTCGCCGACCATGTGGGTGACTCCCTTGCGCTGTCTCGGATCGCCGCGGCCAGCTCCGCGAGCACGATCGTGTTCGCGGGCGTGCACTTCATGGCCGAGACCGCAAAGATCCTCGCCCCGACCCGCACCGTCCTGATTCCCGACCGCGCCGCCGGTTGCTCGTTGGCCGACACCATCACGGCCGAGGACCTGCGGGTGTGGAAGTCCCAGCATCCCGGTGCGGTGGTGGTCGCCTACGTGAACACGACTGCGGAGGTGAAGGCCGAGTCGGACATCTGCTGCACCTCCTCCAACGCCGTCGAGGTGGTCGAGTCCATCCCCGCGGACCGGGAGGTGTTGTTCCTGCCCGACCAGTTCCTCGGCGCGCATGTCCAGCGGGTCACCGGCAGGCGGAACATGCGGATCTGGATGGGCGAGTGTCACGTGCACGCGGACATCTCGGCGGCCGGGCTGCGCGCCCGAGTGGCCGAGCATCCGGACGCCGAGGTCTATGTGCATCCCGAGTGCGGCTGCACCACGTCCGCGCTGTGGATGGTGTCGCAAGGAGAGCTGCCGGCCGAGCGCACCCACGTGCTCTCCACCGGCGCGATGCTGGAGGCGGCCCGGCACAGCAGCTCGGCGACCGTGCTGGTGGCGACCGAGGTCGGCATGCTGCACCAGCTGCGCAAGGCCAACCGCACGACCGCGTTCGAGCCGGTGAACAGCAAGGCGAGCTGTCGCTTCATGAAGATGACGACACCGTCCAAGCTCCTGCGGGCCCTGCGTGAGGGCCGCGACGAGGTGGTAGTCGACCCAGCCGTGGCGGCCCGGGCTCGCGGCGCGGTGCAGCGGATGCTCGACATCGGCTCCACGGCCCCGGCCCCGGCCGAGCGATGAGACTCCCTCAGCGCCTGACAGCACCGGCTCCCGGCTGGACCAGGCACGCAGACGTGGTCGTGGTCGGCTCGGGCGTGGCCGGGCTCTCGGCGGCACTGCAGCTGCGCGGCGCGGGCTCGGTGATGGTGGTGACCAAGGACGGCCTGTCAGCGGGCGCGACCCGGTGGGCACAGGGCGGGATCGCCGCAGCCCTCGGCCCCGGCGACACCCCGCAGCAGCACCGGCGAGACACTCTGGTCGCGGGAGCCGGCCTCTGTGTCGAGGCCGCCGTCCGGCTGCTCGTCACGGAAGGACCCGACGCTGTCCGCGGGCTGATCGCGCTGGGCACGAGCTTCGACCGCACCGCCACCGGAGACCTCTCGCTGACCCGCGAGGGCGGCCACCACCGGGACCGCATCGCGCACGCGGGAGGGGACGCGACGGGCGCGGAGATCCAGCGGGCCCTGATCGCCGCCGTCCACGCCGCGCCGGACATCGACGTCGTCGAGCAGGCACTCGTGCTCGACCTGATCCCCGGCGTCGACGGCGGCGTCGCGGGAATCACCCTGCATGTGACCGGCGAGGGGCAACACCCAGGGGTCGGCGTGGTCCTGTGTCGGGCGGTGGTGCTCGCCAGCGGCGGACTCGGGCAGGTGTTCTCCGCGACCACCAACCCACCGGTGTCGACCGGGGACGGAATGGCGCTCGCGGTTCGTGCCGGTGCCGTGCTGCGCGATCTCGAGTTCATCCAGTTCCACCCCACCGTGCTATGGCTCGGCCCCGGGGCGCGCGGTCAGCAACCGTTGATCTCGGAGGCGGTGCGCGGAGAGGGTGCCGTCCTGGTCGACGACGCGGGAGTCCTGTTCATGCGGAGCCAGCACGAGATGGCCGACCTCGCACCGCGTGACGTGGTGGCCAAGGCGATCATGCGCCGGATGCGGGAGACCGGGTCTCGGCACCTGTGGCTGGACGGTCGCCGTCTCGGCGCCGTCCTGTGGGAGCGACGGTTCCCGAACATCCTGGCGACCTGTCGTGCGCACGGCATCGACCCGGTCACCGCACTCATCCCGGTCACACCCGCCTGCCACTACGCAAGCGGCGGGGTGGCCACCGACCTGCAGGGCCAGTCCTCGGTGCCCGGCCTGTTCGCCTGTGGTGAGGTCGCGTGCTCCGGCGTGCACGGCGCGAACCGTCTGGCGTCGAACTCGCTGCTCGAGGGGCTGGTCTTCTCCCGGCGCATCGCCGCCCGCCTCCAGGCCGGGCTGCCACCACGGCAGGAGCCCGCAGCCGACCACCGCCCCGCCAGGCTGCTCCGAGGCTCGATCCGCCGCAACCTGCAGCAGGCGATGACCGAGCACGCCGGCGTCCTGCGGTCACGGGACGGCCTGGCCGCCGGCGCCGCCGAACTGGACCGGCTCGCCCGCCGGACGACTCATGTGCCGGGCGTCGCGGCCTGGGAGACCACGAACCTGCACACGATCAGCCGTGCCCTGCTCGATGTCGCCCTCGCACGTGAGGAGACCCGGGGCGCGCATTGGCGTGAGGACTTCCCCGAGCGCGACGACGACGCCTGGTCGCGTCACCTGGATGTGACGCTGGTGGCCGGCGACACGCAGGTGTACGCCTCACGAAGCGTGGCGCCGCTGCAGGGGGCCGTCGCGTGAGTGGCTTCGAGGACCTCCCGGCACGGTTGGTCGAGGAGCTGGGCGCGGCCGGCCTGGACGCCAGAAAGGTGTACGACGACGTGGTCGCCGCCGTGACCGAGGACCTTCCCGGCGAGGACGTCACCAGCGCCGCGACGCTCGACCCCTCGGCCGTCGCATCGGCGGACCTGGTCGCTCGCGGCGACGGTGTACTCGCCGGGACGGCCGTCGCCGAGATCGTCTTCCGGCACGGGATCGGCGACGGCGTGGAGGTTGCCCGCCGTCTCCCGGACGGTGGGCGCGTGAACCGGGACGACGTACTCATGACCGTGCGGGGACCGGTGGCCGCACTGCTGACCGCCGAGCGCACGGCCCTGAACTACCTGTGTCACCTGTCCGGGGTCGCTACGTCGACCGCGCGCTGGGTGCAGGCCCTCACCGGCACACGGGCCCGCGTCCGCGACACCCGCAAGACGACCCCTGGCCTGCGGGCGCTGGAGAAATACGCCGTGCGCTGCGGCGGCGGGGTGAACCACCGCGCCACGTTGTCCGACCAGGCCCTCATCAAGGACAACCACGTGCTCGCCGCGGGTGGGGTCGTACCGGCTTACCATGCCGTCCGCGCTGCCTACCCCAACCTTCCGGTGCAGGTCGAGGTGACCTCGCTCGACCAGCTGCGAGACCTCCTCGACGCCGGGGCGCACGACATCTTGCTCGACAACATGACCACCGACCAGATCAGCGAGGCGGTGCAGGAGACCCGTGGACGAGCCCGCCTCGAGGCCTCCGGTGGGCTCACGCTGGAGCGGGCGCGGGAGGTCGCCCAGACCGGCGTGGACCTGATCGCCGTCGGCGCACTCACCCACTCCGCACCAGCCCTCGACATCGCCATGGACCTGCACGCCTGACCAGCTCCGTCAGGGACGGTTGCACCTGGGCAGAGACCTCGGCCTGGGCCCACGCGTCCTCGATCTGGAGCATCAGGTCACCGATGACCTGCCCGTCGATCTCGATGATGAGGGTCTTGGCGAGACTGGCGGGGTCGTCGAAGCTGGTGTGGTACTCCTCCAGGGTGGCGAGGTCGTCGCGGGTCGCTCGCCGCCGCGTCAGACGTTCGGTGGGGACTGGCCACGTGATCGCGGCCAGTGGCTTGTTGGTCGCCCCTGAGGAGTCGATGTTCACCTCGGCGACTGGGGGCCGTGAGCCTGCATCGGTGCGCGGCGTTGGGGTGCTCATCGCCACGGGTCTCCGCTTGCGCGCACGTAGGTGCGCCACACGTAGCCATACGGGATGACCGCGAGGATGAGGACGACGAAGGAGCAGTTGAACATGATGTCGCTCGTGGCCTTGTCCAGGTTTCCGTCGACGGCCTTGGGCAGCGCGACCAGGCCGAGCCACAGGAGCTTCCAGGCGGACTCGAAGAGCAGCAACGGCAGCAGCTTGACCGGGTAGCGCAGCCCGAGGAACGCCAGCAGCGACATGGCGACCAGGATGCACAGCGTCACGCCTTCGTAGAGCGGCATCGTGTGCGCGTCGGGGAGGAGCGGCCACTTCTTGAGCGCGAGTCCGACAACCATGAGCAGGTAGCCGGCTCGCATCAGGTGCAGCCGTGTCAGTGAGAGATCGGCGGCGGTAGTCGGCGCTGCCTGGACGGTGGTGGTGATGGTGGACATTGGTTCCTCCTCTGGTCGTGAGCGATGTTCGTGGGGTCGGTTCCGGCGCGCCAGCGATGTTGCTGTTACCGGGAATCCGCGTCGGTGTCGTCGTTGGTAGGGGTCACCAGCGGTGTGACGGAGATGAGCGGGGTGCCGAGGTCGCGGACCCTGTTGAGCAGGCCGTGCAGCTCGGACTGGTCGCCCACAACGCCGCGAAGGGTACTGGTGCCGTCGTCTTCGTGCGTCAGGGTGAAGCCGTCGAACCAGGTCGACCAGTGCTGGTCGAGGTGGCCGCCGATGCGCAGCTCGTACGACGTGGCCGCGTCGGGTCCTCGCGCGGTCATGACGAACCAGCCAGGGCTGTGCGGGCTCTGCGGGCGCGCTTGGCGCGTCGGATGGCCGGGCGGCGGATGACCCACTCGGCGACGGCGAGGTTGATGGCCCAGGCGGACGCCATCATCAGGTCGTGGTTGACGACCCCGGTACCGAAGAGGGCCTCGCCGAAGCCGACGGTGAACGCCTGGGTGCCGGCACCGAGAGCGAGCGCGTACGCGCGGGTCATCCAGGCCCGGTGACTGGTGATGTCGCGGCGTCGGATGGCGACCAGGCCCACGATGACGGCGGCGCCCATGCCTGAGCTGACCAGCAGCCGGGTCACCCAGAGGATGTCGCCGGTGCCCTCCTTCTGGGGGTAGGCCAGCGTCATCCACAGCCCGGAGACCGCGACCGCGAGACCGAGCACCACCAGGAGCCGTCCTGTCCGGCGGTGCCAACCGGGGTGGCGGCGCCGTAGCCGGGCGGAGAACTGGAACGCGCCGAGCACCGCGTAGACGACCGCGGCCACGATGTGTACGACGAGCGGGACCGGCGATGCGGCAAAGCGAGCATCGGTCGGCAGCACCTCGGGTCCGCCGAGAACCTCGACGAGGCGCCCGGTGCCGCCGACGATCGGGATGAAGGCCAGCGCCAGCAAGGCCGGCGGGACCCACCAACCTGCCCGGGACCCGCGCCCCCGAGACGGCGCCGGCGCGGTGCTGGTGCCGTGCTCGGAGCCGTTGGTCGTCGGGGCCGGCGAGGTGTTCACTCGACGCCTGCCGTGCTGCGCTGCGGGACCTCGACTGCTTCCTGCTGGGTCTCGGCGGCGGCGCGGGCGACCTTCCACAGCGAGTAACCCAGGGCGACCATCGCGATGCCGTTGGGGAAGGCGATGAGGCGGTAGAAGGCGTCGGGCATGAGGGTCAGGGCGGCGGAGGCGATACCGCCGACGGCGAGAAGGGCGGCGGCCCAGCGGGGCAGCACCCGCGCCCGGTACAGCGCGATGCCGAACAGGAGTCCGCCGATCAGGTAGGCGAACCCAATGCCCTCGATGACGGGCTGCAGGGCCCCGATGTCGCCCACCACGGTTCCGCGGCCGGTGTTGACAGCGATGGCGTCGTTGACGAGCCGGGCGTTGGAGGTCGCGACCTCGGGGAACACGAACGCGGCGACGAACGTCACGGCCATGATGCCGAGGTAGCCGGCTGAGAACACCAGGTAGCCGATGAGGCCGACGACGCCGTGCCGGCGGCTCTGGTTCAGGTACATGCCGGTGATACCGGCCAGCGCGAGTGCGGCCATCAGCACCTTCAGGCAGTCGCGGACGTAGACGTTCGTGGTCTGGATCGAGGTGGCGTTCAGGTCAGGGTGGTTGATCTGAACGCCGATGAAGATGGCTCCCGCGGCGACGGCAGCGAGGCCGGCCCACCGGGTCAGAAGGTTCGGGGTGATCGTCATGTCTGGGCCCTTCTCGGGTTCGTCCGTGGCCGGTGCCGCGGGGATACCTCGAAGGTAGGGAGGCGCAGGGGGTTCCCGCGTCACCACATGATGTGACTGGCGATGTGACATCAGCAGGGCCGATCGGGTGACAGGCCCTGAGCGATCGCCTAGCGGGCGGCTCGGAACCAGGCGCGCTGCCCGATTCGTGTACCTCGACCCAACCCCCTGTGAGACCTGGGGGCCTCTCAACGCGCCTCACGTTGGACCCTGTCCCAGGTCCCGTCGGTGCTGAAGCGACGATGCCGCTTCCACACCGTCTGCCACGGCCCGAACAAGTCCGGTAGACCACGCCACGCAGTCCCGGTCCGCAGACGGTACCCGATGCCGTCGGTCCTCCTTTGGTAGGACGCCCAAGGCCCGGCGACTGTCGTAGGTTGACCCCGTGCCCCGAGCCTGGCAGTTCTTCGCGACCTGGGGGATCGACGTCCTCATCGTCGCCGCGGCGACGGAGAGTGCGGTCGGGACGGTGCTACGGACGGACTCGGAGCGACCCGACGGTCGACGGCTCTGGTTCGAGGTCGCCGCCATCGCCGCTGTGGTGCTGGTCCTGCTCGCGCGCAGGCGGCTGCCATTCCTGAGTCCTCTGGCGCTATGGGCGGGCAGCGCGGCGCTCAGCTTCGTCGACGGGCTGCTGATCACCAGCCAGGCCGGGGTGTTCCTCTGCGGCATGGGCGCGTCGGTGCTGCTGGGCACGCTGAGGAGCGGTCTGCAGGCCCGGATCGGGCTGGTCGCCGTGCTCGTCGGCACGGCCACCGTGGTCTTCCACGACCCGACGCACGAGCCAGGTGACTTCCTCTTCACCCCGGTCCTGTTCGCCATCGGCTGGATCGTCGGCTTCGCGCTGCGGGAGCGCAACCTGCAGGCCGAGGCCGCCGAGGACCGGGCGCTGCACGCCGAGCGGGAACGCGAGTCGGCCGCCAGGCTCGCCGTCTCCGAGGAGCGCACCCGGATGGCGCGCGAGCTCCATGACGTCGTCGCCCATGCGGTAAGCGTGATGGTGCTGCAGGTGGGCGCTGTCCGGCACCGCATGCCGGCCGCGGCCGTGGAGGAACGGGAGGCCCTGGGTAACGTCGAGCAGGCCGGGCGCACCGCGCTCGTCGAGATGCGCCGACTCCTGGGCGCCCTGCGGGAGGGCGATGACGAGCCCGAGCTCACCCCGCACCACGGGCTCGACGACCTCGACACGCTGGTGCACGACGTACGCGCCACCGGGCTCGACGTACGCCTCCACGTCGAGGGGAACCGGACGCCTCTGCCGCACGGACTGGACCTCTCGGCGTACCGCATCGTGCAGGAGGGGCTCACCAATGCCCTCAAGCACGCCGAAGCCAGGCACGCCGACGTGACGGTCCACTACGACGCCGAACGGCTCAAGCTCGAGGTGCGCGACGACGGGCGCGGCGGCGCCGCCCCCAACGACGGCTATGGGCACGGGCTGGTCGGCATCGGTGAGCGGGTCAAGATCCATGGCGGCGACATGTCGGCCTTCGTCCCGGTCACCGGAGGCTTCGTGCTTCGCGCCTCCCTCCCCCTCGACGGCACAATCGCATGACGATCCGGGTGCTCGTGGCCGACGACCAGGCGATGGTGCGGGCCGGCTTCCGGATGCTGCTCGCAGACGAGCCCGACATCGAGGTGGTCGCCGAGGCGAGTGACGGCCTCGAAGCGGTCGCCGAGGCGGCCCGCACCCGTCCGCACGTGATCCTGATGGACATCCGGATGCCGGAGCTCGACGGACTCGAGGCAACCCGGCGCATCACGGCCTCCGATTCGGACAGCCGGGTGCTGATCTTGACGACCTTCGACCTCGACGAGTACGTCTACCGTGCGCTGCGCGCCGGAGCGAGCGGCTTCGTGCTCAAGGACGATCCGCCCGAGCAGCTGATCGCGGCCGTACGCACGGTCGCGCGAGGAGACGCGCTGCTGTCGCCATCGGTCACGCGGCGGGTGATCGCTCAGTTCGCCCGGGTCCGCCAGCAGGCCCCACCGAAGGCCGTCGAGACCTTGACCGCGCGCGAGCTCGAAGTCTTCCGGCTGATCACCCGGGGCTACTCGAACGCGGAGATCGGCCGTGAGCTCTTCATCAGCGACACGACCGTGAAGACCCACGTGACCCGGCTGCTGCAGAAGCTCGAGCTCCGCGACCGGGCGCAGGCGATCGTGCTCGCCTACCAGACCGGCATGTTCGAGCCGACAGTCGACGGCTGAGCGTCCTCCTTTCGGAGGACCGCGGTTCCTCGGTTGGTGCCACGAAGGAAGCGACCTCGCGACGACGCGGCATACCCCTCTTCGTTCTTAGTGTTCTGGACATGATCACCATCGAGAACCTATCCAAGACGTACGGCGGCACCAGCGTCGTACGAGACATCTCCTTCAAGGCTCGGCCCGGCCGAGTCACCGGCTTCCTCGGCCCCAACGGCGCCGGCAAGTCGACGTCGATGCGGATGATGGTCGGCCTGACCACACCGACGTCGGGCACAGCCACGATCAACGAGCGCCGGTTCGTCGACCTGCCGAACCCGGGGCGCGAGGTCGGCGTGATGCTCGATGCGTCGGCCCAGCACGCCGGTCGCACCGGCCGCGAGACCCTGACCATCGCCCAGCGGATGATGGGGATACCGGCCAGTCGCGTCGCCGAGCTCCTCGAGCTGGTCAGCCTCACTGCGACGGAGGCCGATCGGCGCGTCGGCAACTACTCGCTCGGCATGCGCCAGCGCCTCGGAATCGCCGCCGCCCTGATCGGCGACCCGCAGGTGCTGATCCTGGACGAGCCGGCCAACGGGCTCGACCCGGCGGGCATCCGATGGATGCGCGACCTCCTGCGCGACTACGCAGACCATGGCGGCACCGTGCTGCTCTCGTCCCACCTGCTCAACGAGATCGAGATCATCGCCGACGACATCGTGATGATCGGCCAGGGACGCATCGTCTGCCAGGGCTCGAAGACCGAGCTCCTGCAAGCGGCTGGCACCGTCGTCCGGTCGCCGGACAGCGAGAGGCTGCACCGTGCCCTGGTCGCTGCAGGCATCGCGGCCACCGAGTCCGGCGACGGAGCATTCCGCACCGGTGCGGGCATCACCGAGGTCGGACGAGCGGCGCACAAGGCGGGCGTGCTGCTCACCGAGCTCCGGGCCTCCGACAGTGGCGGCCTCGAGGACATGTTCCTCGAGCTCACCGCCGACACCCAACGAGAGAGGACAGCGGCATGACCACCATCACCGACGAGGCGGTCCGCGCGCGGCGTACCGAGATCGCGCAGATCCCGCTCAGCAGAGTCGTCAGCGTCGAGCTGCGCAAGATGTTCGACACCCGGGCCGGGTTCTGGCTCATCGCCAGCCTCGCCATCACCGGCGTTTTCGCCACCATCGCGACGATCGCGTTCGCGCCCGACCAGAGCCTCACCTACTACACCTTCGCGAAGGCGATCGGGTTCCCGATGACCGTGATCCTGCCAATGATCGCCCTGCTGTCCCTCACCAGCGAGTGGAGCCAGCGCAGCGGGCTGACCACGTTCACCTATCTGCCGAACCGCCGACGCGTCGTCCTCGCGAAGACGTTGTCATCGGTCACCGTCGCCGTCGCGTCGATGGGGTTGGCGTTCGCGGCCGGCGCCATCGGGACCGTCGTCGGCAGCCACATCGCCGGTACGTCGACCGTCTGGGATCTCTCGCTCGGCCACGCACTCACCATCGTGCTGGGGAACCTGACCTGCCTGTTGACCGGCACCATGCTGGGCATGCTGCTGCGCAGCTCGGCGGGCGGCTTGGTGACGTACTTCGTCATCACCCTGCTCCTGCCCACCCTGTTCGGCCTGCTGGCCAGCACCCAGGACTGGTTCCACGACCTTCGGCCATGGGTGGACCTCAGCCTCGCGCGGAGCTCCCTGTTCGAGGGCATGCACACCGGCGACCAGTGGGCGCACCTCGCGGTGGCCGTCGCGCTCTGGATCGTCCTGCCCGCTGCCTTCGGTCTCAGGCAGGTGATGCGGGCTGAGGTCAAGTAGTTCGGCTGTCGTGGCTGTCGGTTCTCCGCAGGGGCATGCCGACTACGGGGGGATCCCGGCGCGGACAGCAACGAGTCCGTCGTCGGGACCGGCACGCATCGGTGTCATCCCGGCACTTTGACCGGGGCGAGGGTCCGGGCAGGCTGGTGGTCGCGATCGTTGCCGGAACATCGGGAACCGTCGCCAGCGACCTGCTTGCGCCCTATGACATCTTCGCGAGCTCACCCGCGTCCCGCGCCTACGTCGTCGCGGCGCACGCCGGTCCGGTTCCGCTCGAGGGCGGCCCGGCACCTTGATGCGGCCATGTTCGACCGAGAGCTCGCGCGGTGACTACCCCCCAACCGAACGTCACCCGCTGGCGAGACCCATGGGGATTCGCGCAACGGCCGGTTGGACGAACGCCGGGGACCCCGACCGCGACAGGCACGGCTCTGCCGGGATCGTGCCCCTCGTGAGAACGAGCGTGTCAGCACCTGGGGCGGGGGCGGCGGTTCACTCGTCGAATGGCGCAAACCTGATGGCGGCGGCGAACGCGCCGTAGCGGTGCAGCAGCCGGGCGCGGCCTTCGGGGACGCGGGCTGCCTCCTGGCGGAACGCCTCGGTGAACACGGTCTTGAAGCCGGCCCGCGGGTGCTTCCGCACCGCCCCGGTGATCGTAGCCGGCGGCAGCTCCCAGGACCGGAGCCCGACGACGTCAACGGCGGCACCGGCGGAAAGCAGGTAGGCCACCGGTCCGGCGTCGATCGTGACACCGGGGGTGTAGTGCTGGGTGATGGCGGTGAGCATCGTGTCGGTGGCGGCGGTCGAGAGGCCGACCTGCTCGGCGACCTCGTGGGCCAACCGGGCGGAGGTGAGGGTGAAGTCGGCCGCCCCGGTTGGGTTGACCAGGCCGGTGTCGTGCAGCAGCGCGCCAGCGAAGAGCAGCTCGGTGTCGACGTCGGTCCCCTCGAGCTCGCCAAGCGCGCGACCGAAGATGTAGGTCCGGTAGCTGTGGTTCAGCAGCGGCGCGGTGAGGACCCGTCGGGCGCACTCCTCGGCGGCCCGGGTGAGCACGCTGGTGGGAGGTGCGAGACGCGCCGCCGGAAGGTAGGCGTGGCGGCCGGGATGCAGGCCGACGGCAAGCCGTAGCCTTCCTACCGCATTCTGCACGTGGGTGCGAGCCAGCGGCCTCAGCAGGGCTCGGCGTTCGGCGGTGGTCAGCCGACCGGAGGTGCGTTGGACCCAGGGGGCGGTCCCGACCCCGGTGTCATCGGTGTCGTCGGTGTCGGCGGTGTCGGCGTGGTAGTTCACAGCGGGTTCCTGCCTCGAGGGGCCGCCTACGGGGCGGTGTCCGTCCGGCACGAGTCATGCCGGCACCTCCATCCTGGCGAGACGCTGCGGGCGTGACGCCGGTCGAATGACCGGGATCGCGGCTCCGGTGACGCACCGCGTGGTGCTGAGGCCCACCGGCAAGAACGCCGCGGGTCGAAGTCGTTCGGAAACGCCAGGACGCGGAGTCACCCGAGACTGAGGTGGGCGAGCTCGCCGCGGGAGGTGACGCCGGTCTTCGCGAAGACGTTGCGGAGGTGGAACGCGACTGTGCGCGGGGAGATCCAACAGGCTTCGGCCACGTCTTTGTTGCTCATGCCCTCGCTGACCAGCTGCACGATGCGCAGCTCGGTGGGCGTCAGCTGAACCAGGGTGGAGGGGTCGCGTTTGCGGGCGGTCTCGCCCGAGGCGCGCAGTTCGGCGGCCGCTCGCTCCGCGAGCGGTTCGGCGGCCAGGTCGCGGAAGGTGTCCAGCGCCCGCTTGAGGTGTCTGCGTGCGTCGACCCGACGTCCGGCGCGGCGCAGGTGCTCGCCGTAGGCCAGTCGGGCGCAGGCGGCGTCGTAGGGCCGACCACCGGTCTCGTGGTGCCGCAGGGAGCTCTCGAACAGCGTGGTGGCCTCCGCGGGCTCGGCCGTCTGAACCAGCAGCGCGTGGCCGTAGCAGGCGACCCCCTGCGCCCACGGCAACGCGCTCGCCGTCGCGAACCGATCCATCTCCTCGGTCCACGCCCGAGCGCGAACAGCGTCGGAGGCTTGGACCGCGGCCAGGATCCGCGGTGCTGCTGCGAGCCGGGTCACCACCCCGTCATGCATCTGGGTGAGGTGGTGGAGGGATTCGCCATGGTCGCCGGCGAGTCCGGCGCGCGTGGCGCGGGCCCACCGCAGCACATCGGCCACGAACCCGTCCATCACTCCGAGGTGTCGGGAGGTGAGCAGCTCGGTGGCCGCCGCGAGCAGCTCGTCGTAGTCGTCGCTGCCCTGCAGGGCGGCCAGCATCGTCAGCCACGCCAGCGGAGTTCCGGTCTGTGCCGGTTGTCCGATGCTGTGTGCCAGGGACATCGCCTCCTCGGCCGAGCGGCGTACACCCGTCCAGTCGCAGGCGGCGTACTGGCTGAAGCAGAGCCGGTGCAGCCCGTACAGCACCTCCAACACGGCACCCTCGGTCCGTGCTGCCGCGATCATGACGGCGAAGAAGGACCGGTGCGCGGCGTCGTCACCCAGGTGCAAGGCCATGTTGCCGAGGTTCGCCCAGACGTCGCGGTCCTCGGCAGCCATGCCGCCGTCCAGAGCCGTCCGCAGCACCGTGATGGCGCCGCTCCAGACGTGGGCCGTGTCCCGGTTCGTGGTCTCGAGCAGCAGCTTGAGGCACCGGACGCGCGGCGGGTCGCCCGACTCCACCCGGGTGGTCGGCGTTCCCGGGGGCAACGCGAGACCGCTGTCCACGCCGTGGCTGCGCAGCACCCCGGCCAACGCCGCCATCTCCAGCGCCTGCACGGGGCTCTCCTCGGCGACGTCGCGTGCTGCGGCGATGAAGATGCGGTGAGCGCTGACCGCGGACCCGGCGACGACCTCGATCCGACCGCGGAGCCGGTCGATCGCGGCGCGCAGCGGCCGGTCGTCGGCGACCGGCCGGGCCACTCTCAGCAGCGCGTCCGCGCGTTCGGTCCTGCCTGCGGCGTAGGCGGTGGCGGCGGCGGTGAACAGCCACCGGGCGCGCACGGCGTCGCGCATGGTGAGGTGGGCGGCGCGTTCGTAGGCCGCCGACGCTGCCTCGTGCCCGCCGCGACTCTCCGCGCGCGCGCCGACGGCCGCGGGCTCCTCGGCGACCGCCTCGTCCGGGCCGTCGGCAGCTGCGGCCCGGTGCCATGTGTGCCGGTCTGCCTCGGACACGGCACCCCGGTGGTCGGCGAGGGCATCGGCGAGGGCGGCGTGGGCGGCGCGGCGCTCCGAGGTGGTGGCGGCCTGGTACAGCGCGGAGCGGACCAGTGGGTGGCGCACGTGAACCAGGTCCCCGTCGACCCGGAGCAGACCGGAGGCTTCGACCTCACCAGACGCGTCCTCGGCGACGCCTAGGACCCGGCCCGCGTGACGCAGATCGGAGAGACGCAGGGAGTCGTCGGCGGCAGCCAGCAGCATCAGGGTCTGGCCGTGTGTGCTCAGTCGACGGCAGCGGTCGAGAAAGGTGCGTTCCATCCGGGCCGTGAGCGGAAGGTCGTCAGGCAGCACGTCGGTCCCGGTGAGCTGGCCCGCGCTGAGCTGTGCCGGAGCCTCGATCACCGCCAACGGGTTCCCACCGGTCCGGGCCGCCAGCTCGTCGAGGACGTGGTCGGAGACCCGGGTGCCCGAGTGCTCCTCAACCAGGGACCGCACCGCCGCCGGCGCGAGGGCGGCGAGCCGCAGCTCTGGTATGTCGGGCGGAACCGAGAAGCCGCCGTGCGACGAACAACAACGCATCGCGAGAAGCGGCGTCGAGCCACTGCAGATCGTCGACAAGGCAGAGCACCGGCCGGTTCTCGGCCAGCTCGGTCAGCAGCGACAGCGTTCCCAGCGCGACCAGGAACGGGTCGATCCGGTCGCCCTCCTCCTCACCGAACGCCACCCGCAGTGCCCGCTGCTGGGGGGCCGGCACGGCGACCGTACGGTCCAGGGCCGGACGCAGCAGCCGGTGCAGCGCCGCGAAGGCCAGCGCCGACTCCGCCTCCAGACCGGCGGTGCGCAGCGCACGGACGTCGGTTGCGCGGGCAGCGGTGTCCTCCAGCAGCGCGGACCTGCCCATCCCGGGTTCACCCCGGACCAGCACGGTGGTGGCTCGGCCTTCCTGCGCAGCCTGAAGCATCGATGCGAGTCGAGCCCGCTCCGGATCGCGACCGTGCAGCACGCAACCACCGTAGGGCTGCGCCGCCTGCTCCGCACGATCCAGGCACGACCCAGGCACGATGCTCGTCGACCGTCCGGGCGTCCTCGTGGTGGTCCCGGGGAGCCGAATGTGCCGCGCCGGCCTGCAGGCCGGCGGTCAGTTGACCGATCAGCCAGGCGGCAGCGTGTCCCGACCGATCGCGGTCGGGTCCACCATCGACGTCCCATGCAAGACGTCCAACCGGATCCGCGGCTGCGATCCCGGCCATCTGACCGGCGTGAGCAACCCGGTTCGCGCCCACGCTCTCAGCACTGACTCAACTCCCCGAGAAGGAAGGCAACCATGAGCACCGAGACCCATCCGACCAGCCGGCCGCACCGCACGCCTGAGCACATCGAGGACGCGACACCGGCTTCTACCGCCACCGCCTGGGCCGCGTTCGCCTTGCACTACCTCGAGATGGTGGTCACCATGGCGGTCGGCATGGTGGTGCTGCATCCGCTGTGGGTGGTCGGCTTCCAGGTCCTGGGTCTTCCCGGTGCCCTGCACCATGCCACCGTGATGGCGCTGGTGATGGCCACCGACATGAGCCTGGGGATGGGTGGTTGGATGCGCCTTCGCGGCCACTCCTGGCGCTCCATCGTCGAGATGGGCGCGGCGATGTACCTATCGTTCGTCGTGTTCGTGCCACCGGTCTGGTTCGGCGCGGTGTCGGGTGGCGCCATGGTCACCGCCGGCCACCTGCTCATGCTGCCGACCATGCTGGCGCTGATGCTGTGGCGCCGCAACGAGTACGGCGACGGTGGCCACAGCCCCTCCTAGGCAGAGCCGGCGGCCGCTGAGCCGGTCGTCCTTGCCACCGAGGAAGCGCCTGCATGACTTCGCCCGACCCGACGTTCCCGTCCCCAACAGAGCGGTCGCCGTTCTGTTCACGGCAGCCCGGCCGCCCTCGGCTGGCGCAAAGCGGTGGGAGTGCGCGGTCTGGGGCAAGCCCCAGCGGTTGACGCTCCCACGGGGGCGAGGCGCTGCCGGCGACAACTCAGTTCCTCTCAGAGACCTGCTCGCGACCTCCGCGCCGTGGAGTCGGTGACCGGGTAGCGACGCGGTCCGCGCCGCAAGCGGTGTCAGCGAAGCGGTCTCAGCGGCGGCCCGCACGGTCGCGGCCATATGCACCACCGCGACTCTTGCTTAGACCGGATTCGCGTCCGACGAGTGCGCAGCCCCGCGGGGGGGATCATGCCTTTGCCGACCTTTGACCCGTTCGCATCCGGTCGGCTAGACCGTCCGCGAGAAGAGGTCGCGGACCATCGACGCGCTAAGTGTCCGTGGGTAGCATCGCACGTGCCCCACAGGGGTGTGGGGCTGGCGGCTCGCCGCCCCGGGGAGCCGTCAGCGTCCGGTGCATGGTGCCGGAGGCGTTTTGGTTCTCCTGAAGGGGTGGGGACTCGATGATCCAACACTTTGGCGCGCTTTGGGCGAGTGCGTTGACCACGTTGGTGGCGGCATCGGTCGTGTCGGGCGGCCTGGCGTCGGCCACGACCGCGGGTGGCGCTGGAACGTCGGGTGGGGCAGCTGAGGAGGAGGGCTATGCGCCGAGCCTGTGTCAAGCACGACCGTTCATGTGCCAGGACCCGTACAAGTCCATCGGGGAGGGCGGCGCCTACACCGGGCACGATGAGCCGATCACCGCCTTCCGATCTCATCGGTCGGGCAGCGGCGGGGCCGACCTGACCTACGTCGTCCGGTTGCCGAAGGACGCGAAGGTCAGGCCCAACCAGACGGGCACTGGCGGCACATGGGACTTCCAGCGGCGGGCCACCTTCTGGCTCGGTCTCACGATGTGCGACACCGAGTCGTCCCCGAACTTCCGTCACACTTGTCATCCGAACTCGGACGCCAACGCCCGGTTCCGCAGCTCCAACCCTTCGTCGCCGAAGTACATCGGTAAGTCGCCGGGGAACGCCTTCCTGGAGCTTCAGTTCTACACGCCTGGCTGGGTGCCACAGTTCGACGGCTTCGGGTGTAGTGCCACGAAGTGGTGCGCCAACATGACGATCGATAGCCTCTCCGATCAGGACAACACGGGCGTGTCGCAGAACGAGGACTGCCTGGACAACCACTTCCTGGTCGGCGAGGAGCCGATCAACTGGGCCTACGTGACGAGGAGCGGCCGGTCGCAGGCGCCAGCGAACCCATTGGCGGCCTCCGACGACCCGAACCTGACCGCGGTGACGCCGGACCTGACCAAGGACCTGCTGATGAACCCCGGGGACCTGCTGCGGGTGCACATGCATGACACGTCGGTCGGGTACAGGGTCGACATCACCGACATGAGCACGCACCAGCACGGGTCCATGACGGCCAGCATCGCCAACGGCTTCGGGCACATCCTCTTCCAGCCGAACGCCAAGAAGTGCCACGTCGCGCCATACGCGTTCCATCCCATGTACGACACCGCCGTTGCTCGAGGGAACACCTGGACCTCCCACTCCGTCAATGTCGGCTTCTCCGACGAGATCGGGCACTTTGAGTACTGCGACGCGATCAACGCCGACAGCGTGTGCACCGATCCCGGTGGCGCCGACAACACCGTCGACAACGACGACCAACTGTGCCTGGACGGCGCCCAGTTCGGTGCGTTGATCCCGATCAAGGGCTGCTTCCTCGATGACGGGGACTTCGACGGCCCGTCGTACCAGCGGGACTGGCCCGGCACGTTCCGGAACCATCGCGCGGACCTGCGACTGCACGGCACACCCGTCCAGTTCACGGTGCCGCGCACTCACGGCCGCGCGTTGGAGCAGACGGTCTTCGAGACCGACCTGCCCCGCATCGAGCGCCAGGAGCCGGGCAACCCGACACCGGAGTGCGATGGGGTGACCGGCGCGAACTGTGTGAACCCCCCACCGGGGGCCGAGTTCTACCCCATCTACACGACGACGAACAGTGGCGGCCGGTGCATGTTCCAGCAGGGGGGAACGCACCTGCCCCACACAATCCGCATGTTTGGTGGCACGTCCGCGACGGAGTACGGCACCAAGGTGTTGTTCCAGAACTACGCCGGCCCCGGCTTCAAACCGCTCAGGCTAGCCGAGGACTTCCGGCGCGTTCTCGCCGACAACGGCTGCCCGCACTGACGGCGTGACCCGCTCGGGTCCGGCACGCTGGCGACGGGACCGAGTGACCGCACTGGCGGTCGAGGGATGCCTCTTCCGGGTCTGCCGGCATCGTCCGAAATCCACGGCGGGCCAGTGGGGGACGGTGCCGTGGGAGAGGAACGGCGGGTGGCGATCTCCTGCGGGTCGAGGCCTTCGGCCTGCAGTCGGAGCACGTCCCCTTCCAGGAGTGTAGGTAGGATGCGTCCCTGATTCTGATCGACATGCGATCACGGAGGTTGGTCCCATCTCACACGTACAACGCTTTGACCACATCGGCATCACGGTCGCGCACCTCGACGCGGTGACGGCGTTCTTCGTCGGGCTGGGTCTCCAGGTCGAGGGTCGGATGGTCGTGGAGGGCGAGTTCGTTGACACCGTCATCGGCATCCCGCACTCCCGCTCGGAGATCGTCATGCTGCGGCCGTCCGACGGAGGAACTGCGCTGGAGCTGTCGAGCTTCGTCACGCCCGAGCACGAGCCCGGATCGCCCGCCGCGATGGCGAATTGAACAGGGCCTGCGCAACGTGGCCTTCGAGGTCGACGACCTGCAGGCGGTCGTCGACGAGCTGGCTGCGGACGGATACGGGCAAGTCGGCGGCATAGGCGAGTACGAGCACGCACCCTCTTCGGTGAGCTGACAGCAGGACGGACTTCGCCGCAGGTGTTCGCAGTAGGTTCATTCGAGGAGATCGAGTACCGCTCCACTGCCCAGCAATGATCCTCGTCGCGCCTGCGGTCAGCGCCGCCACGACCCACCGCACCCGGATCCGGAGAGCTCGCTGACCGGCAAGCTCTACGAGTGCTCCCAGTCGACGCGCCCTACCGAATGCCGACGGCGCGGTCCACGGGGGGAGAGTCCTGGGGCACCGACCCCTCAGCCGTCAATGCCTAGTCGAGACTCCGCTCCATCTGCTCACAGTCGAAAGTCGTGGCCCGCTTAAGCCTGCCGTCAGGTTGCCTGCGCATGCTGCTGATGTGGACACAGAACTTCCGGGGCGCCCGGCAGCTGGATATCGCATGCGGACTGAGAACCGTCTACGCGGAGTGTTCACAGTGCTTGCGGTCGCCTTTGATCTACTCGACAAGTCGATCCGTGTCTGGCGGCGCCCACGACTCGCCACGCAGCGTCAACGGTCGAGCCGCTGGCCGGGAGTCGCGAGCTCGGGGGGTCTTCGACGAGGAAGGTCTCTCGCTACGTCTACGTCTATGGTCTTTGTGGTCGCCATGGCGACCCGGCTCTCCGTACCACTTTTCGGGGGAGGGTTCGACGGCGGCTACAAGTATGATGCACCTGTTTACTACTCGGCCGGGATGGGTCTCATTCATGGACGGCTTCCCTACCGTGACTTCGTTCTGGTGCATCCACCGCTCATCGCGTTCGCCACAACGCCGTTCGCGGCACTTGGTGAGATAACTACTGACCGGGCCGGTTTCATCGCGGCGAATGTGGCCTTCACACTGTTGGGTGCCCTGAACGCTGCTTTGGTCGTGCAATTGGCTCGTCACATAGGTCTGGGCACGGGGGCGGCCACCGTTGGCGGACTCTTCTACGCAATGTGGGCCGGGTCGGTCTCGGCGGAATACGAGATTCGGCTCGAACCCCTCGGCAACACACTGTTGCTGCTCGGTCTACTCGCCCTGCTGGTCGGGGTCCGCCGTGATCGTCAACGGTTGCTGTTCGTCGCCGGGACGATGTTTGGGTTGGCAGTCAACGTCAAGATCTGGTGGGCCGTCCCAGCACTCGTGGCGGTCGGTTGGGCCTTCAGCCATGGCGCAGGCCGGGCCGCAAGGGTGACCGTTGGGGGTCTCTCGATGGTGCTGCTGCTGGATCTGCCCATGATGCTGCTGACCCGCGGCAACATGTGGACGATGGCCGTCACCACGCAACTCGGTCGACCCCGCGACACCAGCTCGTTGACCCAACGGCTATGGACCCTTAGTGGTGCCGAACCGCTCAGTCAGAACTCAAACGCCGCGGCTGTTGGCTCGCTCGTGCTTATCGGGGTGGCCGGCCTGTTCGCGGTTGCCTGGCGAGTGCCCGGCTGTCGACTCATAGTCCTCATCGGCATCGGGCAGCTCGCGGTGCTGGCCGTTGGTCCCACCTGGTACTCCTACTACCCCGACTA